>JAKAFI010000114.1 GCA_021818005.1 Acidobacteriota bacterium
CGGCGCCGCCCGCGCCCGCGGCGCAACCGGCGCCCGCCGCGGCGGCTCCGGCAGCGGCCGCGCCGCCGGCCGCCAGGCCGAGCGTCCCCGCAACCTCGACGCCCGCGCCGGCCATCGCCGCACCCACCCCGGCGGCGCCCGCCGAAGGCGAAGCGGCGGCGCGGCAGCGGTCGTCGCCGCTGGTGCGGCGGATCGCCGCCGAGCACGGGGTCGACCTCGCCGCCGTGCCGGGGACCGGGATCCAGGGCCGCGTCACCAAGGAGGACATCCTCGCCTACGTCGCCAAGGGCGCGGCACCGGCGGCGGCCCCGGCCGCGACGGCGCCCGCCGTCCCACGCCCCGCGCCCGCCCCGGGAACGGTCGCCGGTCGCAGCGGGCTGCCGCTGTCGGGGGCGACGCTCGGGCCGGCCGGCGCGTTCACCGGCGACGAGCTGCGCGAGCCGCTCTCGATCATGCGGCAGAAGATCGCCGAGCACATGGTGCTCTCGCGCCACACCTCGCCGCACGTGCACACCGTGTTCGAGGCCGACCTCTCCTGCGTGGTGGCGCTGCGCGCCCGTCAGGCCGCGGCGTTCGCGGCGCAGCACGGGATCAAGCTGACCTACACCCCGTTCTTCCTCGCCGCCGTGGTCGAGGGGCTGAAGGCGTTCCCGATCGTCAACGCCAGGCTCGACGGCAACGACATCGTCTACCATCGCCACATCAACATCGGCGTCGCCGTGGCGCTGCCGCACGGCCTCATCGTGCCGGTCGTCAAGCACGCCGAGGAGCTGTCGCTGATCGGGCTGCAGCGCGCCGTCACCGACCTCGCCACCCGCGCCCGCAACAAGCAGCTCAAGCCCGAGGACGTGCAGGGCTCGACGTTCTCGGTCACCAACCCCGGGCCGTACGGCGGCCTCTACGGCCTGCCGATCATCAACCAGCCCAACGTCGCGATCCTCTCCACCGGCGGGATCCAGCGCCGGCCGGTCGTGGTGACCGACGAGGAGGGGCGCGAGTCGCTCGGCATCCGCGACATGATCTACCTCGCGCTCTCGTTCGACCACCGCCTGGTGGACGGCGCCACCGCCGACCAGTTCATGGCCGGGGTCAAGGCCACGCTGGAGACGTGCGCGTTCGAGTTGGGGTGAGGAGACGGGGTCAGGGGTCAGGGGTCAGGGGTCAGGAACGAAAACAGCGTGGCCGGTGACCGCTGACACACGAGTGCTGAAGAGAGTGAACGTGGTAGCTCTAGCCTTCATT
Organism: Acidobacteriota bacterium; assembly: GCA_021818005.1. Taxonomy (GTDB): domain Bacteria; phylum Acidobacteriota; class Thermoanaerobaculia; order Thermoanaerobaculales; family Thermoanaerobaculaceae; genus RBG-13-68-16. The sequence continues at coordinate 1,243 of JAKAFI010000114.1, forward strand.
AGCCGTTGTTGGCTCTCCCATTCGTCTCGCAACCAGCGAAATGGCCCACAGCATCGCGTACGAATCCGCTATCAGGACAGGGGCAATCGCAAGAGCGGGAATCCAGGTGTCGGTCCAGGGCACGGATAGGATCAACGCCACATGAAGTGCCGCGAAGGCGACAATAGTCATCCAAAACCACACCCGCCGCCTGAGCTTCCACCTCATCGCAACAGTGATGGCAATCGTCGCCACCGAGAAGAGCGTCGGGCGCGCAAGAGCCAGCTTGCCAAAGTGGTCGAACAGCAGAAGCACGGGAAGTGTGCCCAACATCACGCACAGAACTCCCCACCACGGCAGGCGCATCCTTCTGTCTTCTGCAGTCACAACCCTACCTGGCGGCCTGTCATAGTGGTAGTGAAGCGGCCTGGCGGGCTCAGGCCTATCTCTCACCCGTGGCCTATTCCGGCCATGCCGGCCGGGCGGGGCGGCCGGTCGCGCGGCGCACTTCGTTCTCGATCCGCTGGAGCTTGAGCACGGCCTCGACCTTCTTCAGATAGGGAAGCCTGGCCAGGGCTCTCCTCCGCCGTGCTTTGGCGTCGAGCAACGCCTCGAGCGGGAGGCTTCGCCGCGGATCACGGACCATCGACGCCGATCTCCTTCCTGATCCGGCTCCACCTGCCGTGGAGGCCGTGCCGGCGCAGGATCTCCTCCAGCACCTCCCGGTCCAGAGCCCCACCGGAGAAGAACGACTCGAGTCTCAGCTTGTCCTTCGGCCGCCCCACCTCCACCATCACCGCGGCCAGGTGCTCAGGAGTCATCACCCGTACCAGCGTGTTGCCTACCCTCTTGAGGAGCGCCTTCTCGATGGCCTCCTCGACCAACGGTGACGGCGCGGGAAGGAACTGGACCGGGATTCCCTCGATAACGACGTGCTCGCGCTCGATGGCGAACCCACGCGACCGCGCAAACTCGTAGATCGGCGCCAGAGGGGTGAGGGGCGAGCGCGCAGGATCGTCGCCCAGCGCCACGAAGACGTCCAGGTCGTACGTGACAACCGGCTCCGAGTAGAAGAGGGCTCCCATGGCCCCGCCAAGGGCGTAACGGCGGACCACACCAGCCTTCACCATCTCGTTGATCGCCCTGAAGGCCTTCTCCACGCCCGCAACCTTCATATCGAGATCATAGCGCGGGCCACGGCGCCATCCTGACCAAGCCATCAGCGGGCCCCTTCGACGCCGCCTTTCGTACCACCGTTGCAGCCTGTCCGTGCCTTCGTGCCGCTTTCGTACGACGTCGACGGATTGCTCCGAGCAGGTCAGCGCCGTTCTTCGTCATCGGTTTGGCCTCTTCCCGCCTCGAACTCTTCACTCTTCACTCTCAACTCTTCACTTCGCCGGCAGGCCAGCCGCCCAGGTGGCGCGCGGCGAGAGCGGCGAGGGCGGCGAGGTGGTCGGGGCGGGCGCCGAGGGCGGGGACGTAGCGCATCTCGCGGCCGCCCGCCGCGAGGAAGCGCTCGCGGTTGGTGATCGCGATCTCCTCGAGCGTCTCCAGGCAGTCGGCGGCGAAGCCGGGGCAGGCGACGTCGACGCGGCCGACGCCCTCTCTCGCCAGGCGCAGGAGCGTCGCGTCGGTCGCCGGCTCGATCCACGGCTCGCGCCCGAACCGCGACTGGAACGAGATCACCAGACGTTCCTGCGGCCAGTCGAGCGCGGCGCGCAGCAGGCCGGCGGTGGCCAGGCACTCGTCGCGGTAGTGGTCGCCGGCGGCGACGTAGCGCTGCGGCAGGCCGTGGAACGAGAGCAGCAGGCGGTCCGGAGGCCCGGCCGCCCATGACTCGCGCAGGCTCGCGGCGAGCGCGGCGATGTAGGCGGGCTCGGCGTGGTAGGTCGCCACGGTGCGCAGCTCGGGGACGCGGCGCCACGCGGAGAGCTCGGCGGCGACCGCGTCGAACACCGAGCCGGTCGTGGTCGAGGAGTACTGCGGGAACAGCGGCAGGACGAGGACCCGCGCGCAGCCGCGCGCGGCCAGCTCGCCCAGCGCGGCGGCGAGCGCCGGACGGCCGTAGCGCATCCCGAGCGCCACGTGCACGTCACTCCCCACCCGCTCGCGCAGGCGCGGCGCCAGGCCGTCCGCGATCGCGCGGCTGCCGGCGAGCAGCGGCGAGCCGTCCGGGCCCCACACCTTCGCGTACAGGCGCGCCGAGCGCCGCGGCCGCAGCGGCAGCACGAACGCGTGCAGGATCAGCCACCACAGCGGGCGCGGCAGCTCCACCACGCGCGCGTCCGCGAGGAACTCCGCCAGGTAGCGGCGCACCGCCGCCGCGGTCGGCGCGTCGGGGGTGCCGAGGTTGGCGACGAGGACGCCGAGCGGGCCGGTGCCGCGGCCGTCGCGAGCGTACCCCGGAAACCGCGGCCTCACGCCGCCCCCGCGACCGTCGCGACCGCGGCCGCGGCCTTGGCCGCCTCGACGACGCAAGCGTTGGCCGCGATGCCGTGGAAGCCGTTACCGAGCAGGTGCAGGCCGGGGACCGCGGCCGCCGCGCGCTCGATCTCGTCGAGGCGGGCGAGGTGACCGAGCGTGTACTGCGGGATGCCGTAGTCGTGGCGGATGATGCGGACGAAGTCGGGCGCCGGGTCGCCGCCGAGGAAGTGGTCGAGCTCCCGCCGCACGAGCGCGAGCAGCTCGCCGTCCGGGAGGTCGAGCGCGCCGGGGTCGCGCGCCCCGCCGAGCAGCGTGCGCAGCAGCGTCGCCCCCGCCGGCGCCTGCGCCGGGAAGGTGGCGTCGCAGAAGATCGTGCCGAGGATGCGGCGCCGCTCGCGCCCGGGGACGAGGAACCCGAAGCCGCGGGTCGGGTGCGCGAACGGCCGCGGCGCGCGGTAACCGGTCATCACGACCGCCACCTTCGCATACGGGATGCCCTGCAGCGCCGCCACGGCGCCGTTCGGCAGCAGCGGCGCGAGCGCCTGCGCCGCGGCGCCGGGCGGCACCGCCACCGCTACCTGGCGGGTGGCGAGCTCGGAGCCGTCGGCGAGACGGACCGAGAAACCGTGCTCCGAGCGCGTCACCCCCGCCACTGGGGCGTTCAGTCGCACGGCCGGCCCGAGCGCGCTCGCGAGCGCGTCGGTGAGCTGTTGCATCCCCGCTCGCAGCGTCGTCAGCGTCCCCCCCGGGCCCGCGGGACCGCCGCCGCCCGACTTGCGCCGCGCCAGCATCGCGCGCACCAGCGAGCCGTACTCGCGCTCCATCGCCCGCATCTTTGGGAACGTGGCGGGAAGCGAGAGCTGCGCCGGGTCGCCGGCGTACACCCCGGTCACCATCGCGTCCACGAGCACCTCGGCGGCCTCGCGGCCGATCCGGCGCGCGGCGAAGGTGAACACCGACTCCTCCTCGGCGCCGCGGCGCTGGAACGGCTCGAGCAGCACGCGCAGCCGCCCGGGAAGCGAGAGCACGTCGGAGGTCAGGAACGCCGGCGGCGACAGCGGCACCTGGCGCAGCTGCCCGTTCCTCGCGATGAAGCGGTCGCCGGCGGCGTCGTCGGCGCGCACGAGCTCGCCGTCGAGGCCGAGGCGCGAGACCAGGGCGAGCATCTCGGGGACGTTGTCGAGGAAACCCTGCGGCCCCCACTCGCAGCAGAAGCCGTCGCGCCACTCGGTCTGGATCTTGCCGCCGGGCCGGCCGGCGGCCTCGAGCACGATCACGTCGGCGACGCCGCGCGCGCGGGCAAGGACCGCGAGCGCCAGGCCGGAGATGCCGCCGCCGCAGACCGCGAGGCCGTGGGGGGGGACCGGGGCCGCCACCGTCACACCGTGCGCGAGTAGACGGTCTTGCCGGCGTCGCCGGCGAGGTAGGCGTCGAACGGCATGCACAGGTTGCGGATGAACACGCGGCCGCGCGGCCGAACGCGCACGCCGCTCTCGTCCACCGTGACGAGGTCGTCGGCCGCGGGCGCGGCGAGCGCCGCCAGCTCGCGGGCGAACATCTCGCGCGGCTCGACGCCGAGGCGCTCGCGCACCCAGGCGAAGTCGAGGCCGAAGGTGCAGATCAGGCGGCGGATCACGGCGCCGCGCACGTCGTCCTCGGCGCTGCGAACCAGGCCGCGCTCGACCGGGAGCCGGCCCTCGGCGAGCGTGCGCTGGTAACGCGCCAGGTTCTTCTCGTTCTGCACGTACGCCCCGCCGACGTCGCCGATCGCGGTCATCCCGACGCCGATCTGGTCGGTGGCCGGCAGCACCGTGTAGCCCATGAAGTTGCGGTGCAGCGTCCCGCCGTCGAGGGCGCGCGCGAGCTCGTCGCCCGGCCGCGCGAAGTGGTCCATGCCGATGAAGCGGTAGCCCGCCGCGAGGAACGCCTCGGCCGCCGCCGCGAAGACGAGGAACTTCTCCCACCCGCGCGGCATCGGCAGGCGCTCGAGCGCCTTCTGGTGCGGCTTCAGCCACGGCACGTGCGCGTACGAGAACACCGCCACGCGGTCGGGGGCGAGCTCGGCGATCACCGTCTCGACCGCCGCCTTGAAGCTCGCCGCGGTCTGGAACGGCAGGCCGTAGATCAGGTCGATGTTGACCGAAGAAAAGCCGAGGTCGCGCGCGAGCTCGACCTGGTGGCGGGTCAGTTCGAGCGGCTGCACGCGGTGCACCGCCTCCTGCACCTGCGGGTTGAAGTCCTGGGCGCCGAGCGAGACGCGGTTGAAGCCGAGCCGCCGCAGCGTCGCCAGGTGCTCGTCGGTGGTGACGCAGGGGTCGATCTCGATCGCCACCTCGGCACCGGGGGCGAGTCGGAAGCGGCGGGTGATCGCGCCGAACAGGCGCTCGCACTGTGCCGGCGTGAGATAGGTCGGCGTGCCGCCGCCCCAGTGCAGCTGCGCCAGCGTCCGCCGCGCGCCGAGGAGGCCGGCGACGATCTCGAGCTCGCGCTCGACCGCCTCGAGGTAGCGCTCCTCCGGCCCGCGGTGCGGGGCGATGACCACGTTGCAACCGCAGTAGGTGCAGCGCGCCTCGCAGAACGGCACGTGCACGTACAGCGACAGCGGCTCGTCGGGGTGGGCCGCGGCGCGCTCCAGCGCCGAGCGGTACTCGGCCGCGCCGAAGCTCGCGGTGAAGTGCGGCGCGGTCGGGTACGAGGTGTAACGCGGGCCGGGACGGTCGTAGCGCGCCAGCAGCTCGGGGGTGATGCCGGCGAAGTCGACGCCGGGGTCGGTCGCGCCGGGGCGGCTCACCGCTCCCCCCTGACCACATCGAGGAACGCGGCGACCGACTCGATCGGCGTCGCCGGCAGGATGCCGTGGCCGAGGTTGGCGACGTAGCCGCGCGCCGGGACGCGCTCGAGCATCGCCCGCGTCGCGGCGCGCACCGCCGCCGGCGGGGCGAGCAGCGCGGCCGGGTCGAGGTTCCCCTGCACCGCCTTCCCCGGCAGCGCGGCGGCGGCGTCGGCGAGGTCGGCGCGCCAGTCGAGACTGACCACCTCGCACGGCAGCCCGGCGAGCGCCGGCACCAGGTGGCCGCCGGAGACGTAGACGATGCGCGGCACGCCGAGGTCGTCGAGGCCGTGCAGCAGGCGGGCGAGCGCCGGCACGACGAACTCGGCGTAGCGCGGCGCCGACAGCGCCGACGCCCACGAGTCGAACACCTGGACCGCGCCCGCCCCCGCCGCGACCTGCTGCCGCAGGTAGGCGGCCATCGCGTCGGCGAGCACGCCGAGCAGCCGGTGGAACGCCTCCGGGTGCGCGAGCATCGCCGCGCGCACCGCGACGTGGTCGCGCGAAGTGCCGCCCTCGACCAGGTAGCTCGCCAGCGTCCACGGCGCGCCGCAGAAGCCGAGCAGCGCCGTCTCACGCGGCAGCCGCTCGCGCACCAGCGCGATCGCCTCGGCGACGCACGCGGTGCCGGCCCCGTCCGCGGGCGGCGCGAGCGCCGCCCAGTCGTCCGGCCCGGCGAGCGCACGCTCGACGCGCGGGCCGCCCTCGTCGGGGAAGGCGAACTCGACGCCCATCGGGGCGAGCGGCAGGAGGATGTCGGAGAAGATGATCGCGGCGTCGAACCCGAACCGCGCGACCGGCTGCAGCGTCACCTCCGCCGCCAGCTCCGGAGTGCGGCAGAGCGCGAGGAACGAGCCGGCGCGCGCTCGCGTCGCCCGGTACTCGGGGAGGAAGCGACCGGCCTGGCGCATGATCCACACCGGCGGCCGGTCGACCTCCTCGCGGCGGCAGGCGGCGAGGAAGCGGCTCACCGGAACGCCTCCGCCAGCGCCGCGTCGAGCGCCGCGACGGTCGCGTCGACGTCCGCCTCGGTGTGCGCCAGCGACAGGAAGCCGACCTCGAACGCCGACGGGGCGAGGTAGACGCCGCGCTCGAGCAGCTCGCGGTGCAGCACGGCGTAGCGCGCGGCGCCGTCCGCCGCCACGCGGTCGAAGCGGCGCGGCGGCTCGCCGCCCTGCATCGCGAGCCAGAACAGCGAGCCCAAGCGCACGAAGGCGACCGGCAGCGAGCGTCGCGCCAGCACTTCGCGCACACCGGCCTCCAGGCGCGCGCCGAGCGCCTCGAGCCGCCCCCAGCCGTCCACGGCCGCGAGCGTCGCCAGCGTCGCCAGTCCGGCCGCCATCGCCACCGGGTTGCCCGAGAGCGTCCCCGCCTGGTAGACGGCGCCGAGCGGCGACACCTGTTCCATCAGGTCGCGGCGGCCGCCGTAGGCGCCCACCGGCATGCCGCCGCCGATCACCTTGCCGAACGTCGCCAGGTCGGGGGTGATGCCGAAGTGCGCCGCGGCGCCGCCCGGCCCGAGGCGGAAGCCGCTGATCACCTCGTCGAAGATCAGCAGCGCCCCGGCGCGGCGGGCCAGCTCGGCGAGGCGGGCGAGGAACTCGCGCCGCTGCAGCAGCAGCCCGGCGTTGGCCGGCACCGGCTCGATGATCGCGGCGGCGAGCTCGGCGCCGTGCGCGGCGAACGCGCGCTCGAGCGCCGCCTCGTCGTCGAGCGGCACGACCACGGTCAGCTCGGCGAGCGCCTCCGGCACGCCGGCCGAGCTCGCCGTCCCGAACGTCGCCAGGCCCGAGCCCGCCTTGACCAGCAGCGAGTCGACGTGGCCGTGGTAGCAGCCGTCGAACTTGAGCACGCGCGGCCGCCCGGTGACGCCACGGGCGAGGCGGAGCGCAGACATCACCGCCTCGGTGCCGGAGGAGACGAAGCGCACCATCTCGCAGCCCGGGTAGGCGGCGACGACGCGCTCGGCGAGCTCGACCTCGGCCGCGCACGGCGCTCCGTACGACAGCCCGCGCCCGGCCGCCTCGCGCACCGCCGCGACCACCGCCGGGTGGGCGTGGCCGAGGATCAGCGGCCCCCACGACATCACGTAGTCGAGGTAGGTGTGGCCGTCCTCGTCCCGGAAGCGCGCCCCCGCCGCCTCGCGGTAGAACAGCGGCCCGCCGCCGACGGCGCGGAACGCGCGCACCGGCGAGTTGACGCCGCCGGGGAGCACCTTGCACGCCCGCTCGTACCACGCGGCGGAGCGCTCGCGCGGGCGCGGCTTCGCGTCCCCCGTCACAGCCAGCCCTCGGCGAGCGCCTTGCGCGCGTGGTAGGTGATGATGATGTCCGCGCCGGCGCGGCGGAACGCGTGCAGGTTCT
>JAKAFI010000115.1 GCA_021818005.1 Acidobacteriota bacterium
GCCGAGGCGTACGGGCCGTCGTACGGCGCGTACGCCCGCGTCGCGATGAACACCGGGCTGCCGATCGTGCTCGGCTGGGACTACCACGTCTACCAGCGCGGCCACCGTTGGCCCGAGATCAACCGCCGCAAGAGCGACCTGGAGACGATCTTCACCTCCGCCGACGAGGCGAGGGTCGCGGCGGTGCTGCGCCACGACCACGTGGCACTGATCTACGTCGGGGCGCTCGAGCGCCGGACGTACGCCGGCGGCAACCTCGCCGACTTCGAGCGCTGGACCGACCTCCTGACCCCGGTGTACCGCAACCCGGGCGTCACGATCTTCGCCGTCAACGGTGGCGCGCTGGGCACGCCGCCGCCGCTGACGGTCGAACCCGAGGTCGCCGGCGCCGAACCGGCGGCGGCGCCGGCGGCGCTCGGTGTCCTCAGCCAACCGCGAGGGATCGCCTGCGACCGCGAGGGCGACGTCTACGTCGCCGATTTCGGCAACTGCCGGATCCAGAAGTTCGATCGCGGCCTCAAGGCGGTGGCGGCGTGGGGCCGGCGCGGCACGGCGCCGGGCGAGTTCCGCGACCCGTGCGGCGTCGCCGTCGGACCGGACGGCCGGGTCTACGTCGCCGACACGTGGAACGGCCGTGTCCAGGTGTTCGACGCCGCCGGCCGCTACCTGCGCGAGTTCGGCGCGAACCTCTACGGCCCGCGCGGCGTCGCCGTGGACGGAGCCGGCCGCGTGTGGGTGGCCGACACCGGCAACAACCGGATCGAGCGCTTCTCGCCCGACGGGAAGCAGGACCTCGTGATCGACCCGCCGGCGCCGCCGGGGAAGCTCGCCGGGCCACAGGGGATCGCCCTCGACGGCGGCGGCCGGATCTACGTGTGCGACAACGACAACGGCCGGCTGGCGGTGTTCGCCGCCGACGGCACGTTCCTCAAGGCGTTCCCGGTTCCGGGCTGGCGCCGCGAGGTGTTCTCCGAGCCGTACGTCGCGCTGGCGCCGGGCGGCACGATCTGGGTCACCGTGCCGCTCGCGGGCGAGGTGCGAGCGTACGCCGCCGACGGCCGTCTGCTGCGCACGATCAAAGGGAACGACGCGCCGGCCCCGGGGTTCAAGCGGCCTTCGGGGATCGCGCTCTCGCCTGCCGGCGGGGCGGTCCTCATCGCCGACATCGAGGGCCAACTCGCCGTGGCGGCCGGGTCCGCCCCGTGATCGCCGAGATCTTCCGCGAGCCGGGCGCCGTGCTCGCCGGCGTCCCCGTCGCCGCGCTCACCTTCATCATCGTCGTGATGGGCACCGGCCTCGCCGTGCTCCGCGGCCTCGCAACCGACCGGCGAGCGCTCCTCCGGCTGGCACCGTTGCTCCTCGCGCTCACCGGTGGGACGGCCGCGGTCTGGGCGCGAACTCACGGGGGTCTGGCCGGGCTGGCGCCGCAGCTCGCCGTCACCGCGGCCATCCTCGCGTTGCTGGCGTGGCATATGGTGCTCGTCCCGGACGCCGGAATGATCGTCACGCCGCGCCGGCCGGCCACCGTGGCGGCCCGGTGGAGCACGGGCGCGCTGGTCGCGGCCGTCACGCTGGCCACGCTCGCGCTCGCTTGGCACCTGCGGACGTTCGCGGGATCGACGCTGGTGTGGGAGGCCCCGGTCACGACGGGGTTCGGCGAGGCGTTCTACGCGCACACCGGTAGCCTGGGCTACGCCGCTCGCACGCTGCTCTGGAACGAGGGGCTGGTGAGCAACGGCGACGCGTCGTTCCTGTACGGCGCGCCGACGTACGCGCTGCTCACGCACGCCGGGTTCTCGACGCTGTCGCTCCGTCTCTTCGCCGCGCTCTGGGCGCTCCTCCTCGTGCCCGCGCTGTGGCTGTTCGCACGCCGTCACTTCGGGCCGACGGCCGCCGCCGTCACGGCGCTGGTGGCCTCCGCGAACACGTACGTCATCTTCTACGGCAAGTACGGGACCTCGCTGTCCGCCACCGTGCTCGCCTGCGTGGTCGCGGCGCTCGCGGTCGGCGAGCTGGTCGCGCTCGACGGCGTCGCGTGGTGGCGCGGCCTGGTCGCAGGCGCGGCGCTGTACGTGGCGACGCTGGGGTACTCACCCGGCCGGCTGGTCGTCATCGCACTGCTCGCATCGCTCGTCCCGTCCGTCGTCCGGGCGTGGCGCCACCGCCGCCGGAGCGCGCTCGCCGCCTTCGCCGCCCTGGCCGCCGTGGCGATCGGCGTGACCTCGGCGCAGTACGCGGCCGGCGGCCAGCGCACGTTCCTGCACGCCCGCGGCGAGCAGCTGTTCACGATCATGGCGGAGACGGACTACGTGCGTGACTACCTCAACCACGACTCCGCGGCTTTCGATGCCTTCGCGCGATGGGCGAAGGGCGCCGGCCTCACCCGTCTGGTGCCCACGGCCGCGGAGCTCGCCGCGGTGCCGCGCGACGGTCCGTTCCAGCCCTCGCCCGCGCAGAGGTTCGAGGTCGCGTTCAAGGTCCTCGCCGAGACCGTGCCCCAGTGCTACCGCCTGCTGTCGCCGTTCTCCATGGCGTCTCCCGGCAGCCAGTCGATCTTCGAGGACCCGCCTGCGATCAAGGCGTACTTCGCCCCGTTCGCGGCGCTCACGCTCCTCGGTTTCGTCGTCTCGTTGCGCCGCGCCCGGCAGTGGGGACACGCCGTGCTGCTCGCCTGGTTCGCGATCACGGTGCTCCCCGTCCTGCTGACGACGAGGTGCGACGCCCACCGCACCGTCCTCCTCGCGGTGCCGCTCTGCGTCTGGACCGCGATCGGAACCGGCGAGGCCGGGCGTGCCCTCGCCCGCCTCGGCGTCCGGCCGGCGCCGCGTGCCGCGCTGGGCGCCGGCCTGGGCGTGCTCCTCCTGATCGGGACGGGCGCGGTCGTGCTCCGGCGACACACGGACGACGGCATCCAGCGGCGGCTGCTCGACGCCGTCGGCCGCCTCCCCGGCCCGGTGGTAGTCGGAGCACTCATCGACGTTCGCCAGCGGACGTGGGTCGAACTCGGCCTGCTCGAGCGCACGCGGCGCAACCCGGCCGCCGAGGGCCACATGCTCGACCGTGGCCTGCGGGAAGAACTCGCCCGACCCGAAGGCACCTGGCCCCCCGAGCTCCTCGACCGGACGGGCGAGGTGTGCGCCCACGCCACGCTCGTGCTCGCCCCGGCCGACTCCTACCGCACGGCCGTGGCCCGGCTCGAGGCGCGCGGGTTGCGCGCCCGCGAGCTCCGCCTTCCCGAGCTCTCGGCGTGGCTGGTTCCGCGACAGGAGGTCCCGCCCGCGGCCGGGGCCGCCCCTTCCTCTCCCCGGTGACCCGGGGCGCGATCCCCGCAAGACGACCTCAGCGACCCGGCGGCGGCGGTACGGCGGCGGGAGCGGCGGCCGGCGCGGGGCCGAGGAGGAACACCGGGTCGCCCCAGGTGCCGTGGTCGCAGTCGATCCCATCGCCGCCGTCCAGCACGACCAACGTGACCTCGCGGACCCCACGCAGGTTGACCCGCAACGGAACGGCCGCGTCGCCGGTGCGGATCACGCCGGTGGCCGCGAGCAGGTGGTCCGAACCGTCCCGCACCTGGAACACGACCGAGCCGGCGCGGCACGACAGCGAGGAGTCGGGCAGACCGGCGACGGCGCACAACGCCACGGCGCCGTCCGGGACGCGGTAGGAGATGCGGCTGTCGGCGTGCATGCCGATGCCGTTCGCGTAGATCCGGTGATCGAAGGCGATGATGTGATCGTCCCAGGTCCGGTTGAAGCGCGGCGGGGCGAACGTGTGGCTCTCGGCGAGCGGCGCCTCGGCGGTGAGCGGCCGGCACGGTCCCGGGCAGCCCGGGGCGTGGCCCTCGAGCTGCAGCAGGCGCCCGAGGCGCTCCTTGTACTCCGCCGGAGCGTCCCCGTTGTCGGCGAGGTCCCAGTCCAACGTGCCGGCGATCGTCACGACCGCGGAGCACGCCGCCAGGCCCAGCAGCAGCCCGCCGAGACGGGGGGCGGGCCGGCCGCGCCGAGCGGTCTCGAGCAGGAAGACGGCGAAGAGCACGACCAGGAGCGGCAGGAGGTCGGCGGCGTAGCGCTCGGTGACGAAGTAGAACGTGGCGATCACCGCGACCTCGGGGAGGAAGGCCAGCGCGACGAGAAGCTCCCAGAGGCGGCGACGGCGCGCCAGGGCGACGGCGCCGAGGACGGCGCCCAGCACGAGCCACGACGAGCCCAACGTCAGCGAGAGCACCTGCTCCTTCCACCCGAAGAAGATCGAGTCGTCGAGGTAGCGGACCGGGGCGAGCTGGACGAACGGCGGCCGGGAGAACAGCGACGCGGCCGTGAGCCCGAAGTAGTTCACCAGCGCCGAGGGCACGCGCGCGAGGTTGACGACGCCGCCGATCTCGGCGGGATGGACGTACGTCGCCTGGAAGTCGAAGCTCTTCCAGATCGAACCGAAGCGCGCGTGGTTGTACCAGAGCTGGAGCAACCCGGCGCCGACCGCGGGGGCGCAGGCGAGGAGCACGCGCGCGAGCCCCCGCTCCCCGGCCGGGCGCCGCCGCGCGGCAACGAACTCCCGAACCGACAGGACGGCGATCGCCACGGCGAGGGGGATGCCGAACGTGACCCGGGCGAGGAGCGCGACGCCGAACGCCAGCGACAGGCCGAGGAAGCCGCGCGCCCTGTCGATCGAGTCCGTCACGATCCGGAGCACGAAGTAGATGCCCCAGAGCGAACCGCACAGGCCCCAGAGGATCGCCTCGTGGTAGATCCTGGCGCAGGAGACGAGGTAGAGGAGCGGCGACCCGAGGGCGAAACCGAGCGCGCCGGCCCACCACAGGAGTCGGCCCGCCCGGGGCGGCGCCCGGCCCGGGCCCCGGAGCGCGGCGGCGAACGACAGCGCGGCCGCGAGCGCCGCGAGCACGGCCGCCAGCAGGCACGAGGCGCGCGACCAGCGACCGAACATCGAGGGGACCACGGCGTCGGGAACGATCCGCAGGAGCGCCGGGAACAGCCCGAACGAGAGGAACGTCTTGCCGTTCTCCTCGAACCCCTCCCAGGAGATCGTCTCGGGCTCGACGTCGGCGCGACCGGCCTCGAGGCTGTGCGCCAGTGAGTCGTAGGCGGAGCCCCACGTCTCCTCACCCGCCAGGCTCCCGGTCCCGTAGGTGACGAGCCAGCCGTAGACGCCTACGACCGCGAGCGCGAAAAGCGCCGGAAGCCACGGCCGGCGTGCCGGGCACGGCCTCCCGCCAGCAATCTGTTCCCCGTCGGGAGCATGCACCGGCGCACCTCCGTCGCCCGTCATCCCCTGAGTGGCTCCTCTTCGAGCAGTCTATCCCACACCGGGTGGCCAGGGAGCCCGGGCGCCGCCGCCGTGTTCAGGGTTCCGCCGTCCGCGGCCGGGACGGCTCGAAGATCCGCGGGCGCGCGAGGTGCCAGCGGGCGGCGCGGTACTGCAGGCTGGTCCAGAGGACGCCGAGGCCGTAGCGCGTGGAGCGGCCGAAGTTGATCGACGACGAGTCCGCCTCGTACCGCGTCGGGCAGGAAACCTCGCCGACGCGGAAGCCGAAAAACAGTGCCTGCGCCAGCATCTGGTTGTCGAAAACGAAGTCGTCCGAGTTGGTCGCGAGCGGCAGTGCCGCCAGCACCCGGCGGGAGAACGCCCGGCAGCCGGTGTGGTACTCGCTGAGCTTCTCGCCCAGCATCACGTTCTGGAAGAGGGTGAGCGCGCGGTTGGCGACGTACTTGTAGCGCGGCATCCCGCCGGCCAGCGCGCCCGTGCCGAGGATCCGGCTACCGAGCACGACGTCGTACACGCCGAGGGCGATGAGGGAGCCCATCGCCGGCACGAGGCGCGGCTCGTACTGGTAGTCGGGATGGATCATGACGACGATGTCCGCGTCGCGCTCGAGCGCCGCCGCGTAGCAGGTCTTCTGGTTGCCGCCGTAGCCGAGGTTGCGCTCGTGTACCAGCGTCGGCAGGCCGAGCCGCCGGCTGATCGCGACCGTGCCGTCCTGGCTCGCGTCGTCCACCAGGATGATCTCATCGGTCACGTCACGCGGGATCTCCGCGACGGTGCGTGCGAGCGTGCGTTCGGCGTTGTACGCCGGCAGCACCACCAGCAGGCGCTTGCCGTGGATCACCGCGCACCCGCCGCGGGCCGATCTGCCGAGCCATCGCAAAGGAGTCGGTCGGCTGTCGCCGTTGCCACCCCCGCATCTTGCACGATGGGTCACGCGGCGGCAAGCGCCGGGGCCAGATCACGCCGAGGCTGGACGGCTCAACGGCTTGGGCCCGGCGGCGAGCTTGGGGAAGAACGCCCGCGCGCGGCGCATGATCCCCTCGACGTCGAGGTCGAGTCGGGCGCGCAGGATCTCCTGGCTGCCGTGCGGCTGGAACTCGTCCGGGATGCCGAGGCGCTCGATCTGCACGTCGGCCACCTTGAGCGTCGCGACGGCCTCTTCGACGGCGGAGCCGAAGCCCCCCGCGAGCGCGTTCTCCTCGACGGTCATCAACCGCGCCCCGGGCCTGAGCTGGGCGGCGAGCAGCTCGACGTCGAGAGGCTTGACGAAGCGGGCGTTGACGACGGTGAGGTCGGGCCCCGCCTCGGCCGCGAGCCGCTCGGCCGCGCGCAACGCTTCGCTCGCCATCGTCCCGATCGCCCAGATGAGCCCGTCGCGGCCGGTCCGCAGCACCTCGGCCTTGCCGATCGGCAGCGCCCGCGGCGGGGCGTCCATCGCGGCGCCGTAGCCGTTGCCGCGCGGGAAACGCAGCGCGGCCGGGCGGCCGGCGGCGAGCGCGGTCGCGAGCATGTGCCGCAGCTCGTTCTCGTCCCGCGGCGCCATCACGACGATCTCGGGGAAGACCCGGAGGTAGGAGAGGTCGAACACGCCGTGGTGGGTCGGCCCGTCGGCTCCGACCAGGCCGCCGCGGTCGAGCACGAACACCACCGGCAGGTGCATCAGGCAGACGTCGTGGAAGATCTGGTCGTAGGCGCGCTGCAGGAACGTCGAGTAGATCGCGACGACCGGCAGGAGCCCGCGAGTCGCCAGGCCGGCGGCGAACGTCACCGCGTGCTGCTCGCAGATCCCGACGTCGAACAGACGCCCGGGAAGCGCCTTGGCGAACGCGTCGAGCCCGGTGCCCTCGGCCATCGCGGCGGTGATCGCGACGATGCGCGGGTCGGCGGTCGCCATCTCGGTGAGGGTCTGGGCGAACACCTTGGTGTACGACGGCGGCCCCGGCTTCTTCTTCGCCACCTCGCCGGTGGCGACCGAGAACGGCGTCGCCCCGTGCCAGAACACCGGGTCGGCCTCGGCCGGCTCGTACCCCTTCCCCTTGCGGGTCACGACATGGACGAGCACCGGGTGCGGGTTGTCACGGTAGGTGCGCAGCGTCTCGAGCAGTTGCGGCAGCGAGTGCCCGTTGACCGGCCCGACGTACTTGAACCCCAGCTCCTCGAACAGAAGCCCGGGGACGACGAGCTGCTTGGCCATCTGCTCGGCCTGCTTGGCGAGCTTGACCATCCCGTCGCCCACCCGCGGGATCGAGCGCAGGAACCGTTCCACGTCGTCCTTCAGGCGGCGGTACGACTGGCCGTGGATGATGCGGTTGAGGTAGCCCTGCCAGGCGCCGACGTTGGGAGAGATCGACATCTCGTTGTCGTTGAGGATGATCATCAGCTTGCGGCTGAGGTAGCCCGCCTGGTTGAGCCCTTCCATCGCCATTCCGCCGGTGAGCCCGCCGTCGCCGATGATCGCGACGACACGGTAGTCCTCGCCCTTGAGGTCGCGCGCCACCGCCATTCCGAGCGCCGCCGAGATCGAGGTCGAGGCGTGCCCGGCGTTGAACGCGTCGTACTCGCTCTCCTCGCGCTTGAGGAACCCGGAGACGCCGCCGTACGTCCGCAGCGTCGAGAACCGCTCGCGCCGGCCGGTGATCACCTTGTGCGGGTAGCACTGGTGACCGACGTCCCACACGAGAAGGTCGCGCGGCGTGTCGAGCACGTAGTGCAGCGCCAGCGTCAGCTCGAGGGCGCCCAGGCCCGAGGCGAGGTGGCCGCCCGTCTGCGACAGCGACGAGAGCAGGAAGGCGCGCAGCTCCTCCGCGAGGTCCGGCAACGCCTCTTCGGGGATCCGGCGGAGGTCCGCCGGGCTCGCGATCTTTTCCAGGAGTCCCATCGCCTACCGGTCGCGGCGCGCCACGTACCCCACCAGCGCGCCCAACAGACCACCCCCCCCTTCCAGCATCTCCGCCTCCTGGACGAGAGAACCCGCGAGAGCCTCGAGCTCTTTCCGGGCGGCGTCCAGACCCCAGACCGCGGGGTAAGTGAGCTTCCCGGCGGCCGCGTCCTTCCCCGGCGTCTTGCCCAGGCTCGCCGCCGTTCCGGTCACATCGAGGATATCATCCGCGATCTGGAACAGGAGCCCGAGCCGGCGGCCGAAATCGGCGAACGCCTGCCGCCGGGCGCCGTCAGCACCGGCCAGCAGCGCGCCGAGTTCGACCGCGGCGCCGAGCAGGGCGCCGGTCTTGGTGCGGTGGATGCGCTCGAGCCGGGCGCCGTCCGCGACCGCCCCGGTGGCCTCGATGTCCTCCACCTGCCCCCCGACCATGCCGCGCGAGCCGACCGCCTCGGCCACCAGGCGGCACGCCCCGGCGCGCCGGACCGCGAGCGCGTCGCCGGCCGGAAGGCGCCCGAGGACCGCGAACGCCTCGGTGAGCAGCGCATCGCCGGCCAGGATCGCCACCGCCTCGCCGTAGGCGACGTGCACCGTCGGCCGGCCGCGCCGCAGGGTGTCGTCGTCGAGCGCCGGGAGGTCGTCGTGGATCAGTGAGTAGGTGTGGATCAT
>JAKAFI010000116.1 GCA_021818005.1 Acidobacteriota bacterium
CGGCGCCGTCGCGGAGGCCCGTCCGGACGCGGTCATCAACTGCGCCGCCTACACCGCCGTGGACGCTGCCGAGGCGGACGAGGCGAGGGCGCTCGCGGTCAACGGGACCGCGGTCGAGCACCTCGCCGCGGCCGCGGACTCGGCGGGCGCGCGGCTGGTGCAGATCTCGACCGACTTCGTGTTCGACGGCGTCGCCGGGCGGCCGTATCGCGAGGACGACCCACCGCACCCGCTCTCCGCCTACGGCCGCACCAAGCTCGCGGGGGAGCGGGCAGGAGCGCGCGCCCGGCGCCACCTGATCGTCCGCACCGCGTGGCTGTTCGGCGACGGCGCCAACTTCGTCCGCGCGATCCGCCGGCAGCTCGATGCGGGTGCGAGGACGCTCCGGGTCGTCGCCGACCAACGCGGCTGCCCGACGTACGCGGAGGACCTCGCCGGCGCCGTGATCGCCCTGCTCGCGGCCGGCGCCGAGGGGACCGTCCACGCGGTCAACGCCGGCAGCGCGAGCTGGTGCGAGCTCGCGGCCGAGATCGTCCGGCTGCTCGGCGCGGCCGCCGAGGTCGTGCCGATCACGACCGCCGAAGCGGCCCGTCCGGCCGCGCGGCCGCCGTTCTCGGTGCTCGACACGTCGCGGCTGCGTGCGATCGCCGGCGCCGACCTGCCGCCGTGGCCGCAGGCGCTGGCCAGGTTCCTCGCGGCCGGAGGCTGAGCCCCGTCAATGGCGGCGCAAGAGCGGTGGATTGAGTCGCAATTCAATGGTGTGACTTGATTTCGTGAAGAGGTTCACATAAATTGTCGGCCGGGGGGCGGAGGCCTTTGCTCGCTTGCGTATGGAAGCCATGACCACGTTCGACCGGCGCCCCGACGCGTGCGCGGCACTCGCGGCACCGGTCGTCATCCTCGTCGGCCACTTCGGGAGCGGCAAGAGCGAGATCGCTCTCAACCTCGCGCTCGGTTTCCGTGCGCGCGGCGAGGATGTCAGCATCGTGGACCTCGACGTGGTCAAGCCGTACTTCCGTTGCCGGCAGGCGCGCGAGGAACTGCGCGCGCGCGGCATCCGCCTCGTCGCTCCCGCGGGCGAGCACGCCCACGCCGACCTGCCGATCATCCTTCCCGCCATCCGCTCCCTGCTGCAGCGTCCTCCGGGCCGGGTTCTCATGGACGTCGGCGGCGACCCGGTGGGCGCGCGCGCTCTCGGCTCGCTCTCCGACGCGGTGGTGCCGGGGGCGACCGAGCTCCTGGTCGTGCTCAACTTCCTCCGCCCGTACACCGAGACGGTGGACGAGGCGGTGGAGATGGTGCGCGCGATCGAGACGGCGGCCCGGCTCCGGGCGACGGGTCTGGTCTCGAACACCCATCTGCTCGCCGAGACCACCCCGGCGACGGTGGTGGAAGGCGTGCAGATGGCCGAGGCGACCGCGGCGCGGTTGCAGCTGCCGGTCGTCGCGGCGGTGGCCGATGAGCCGACGGCGCGCGGCCTCGCGGGGCGGACGCTCCCGTGCCCGCTCCTCGTGCTCGAGCGGCTGATCAGGCCGCCGTTCGAGGGCACGCGGGAGCAGCGCAAGGTCGGGCCGCTGTTCGTTCTGAACTGAGAAAGGAGCTCGAGGGTGCCCCAGATCCTCATCGATCGCGACCTCTGCAAAGGCTGCGAGCTATGCGTCAACGCCTGCCCGCAGAAGATCCTGGCGATCGGCCGCGAGATCAACGCGAAGGGGTACTTCTTCGCGTCCGTCGTCGAACAGAAGCGGTGCATCGGCTGCCGCCTGTGCTGCATCACCTGCCCCGACGTGGCGATCCAGATGCGCGTCTCGGGCACGATGTACCACTACTTCGCCTACTAGGGCTGCAACGGAGCGGATCATGGCCAAGAAGCTCATGAAGGGGTGCGAGGCGATCGGAGAGGCGGCGGTCAAGGCCGGCTGCAAGCTCTTCTTCGGCTACCCGATCACGCCCCAGAACGAGATCCCCGAGTACATGGCGCACCGGCTGCCCCAGGTCGGCGGCACGTTCGTGCAGGCCGAGAGCGAGGTCGCGGCGTCGAACATGATCTACGGCGCGGCGGGCAGCGGCGAGCGCGTGTTCACGTCCTCGTCGTCGCCGGGGATCTCCCTGATGCAGGAGGGGATCTCGTACATCGCCGGGTCCGAGCTGCCGGTCGTCATCGTGAACATCATGCGCGCCGGCCCCGGCCTCGGCGGGATCCTCCCCAGCCAGAGCGACTACTTCCAGGCGACCAAGGGCGGCGGGCACGGGGACTACCGCCTCCTCGTCCTGGCGCCGTGGTCGGTGCAGGAGGCCGCGGACCTCGTGCAGGACGCGTTCGACCTCGCGGACTTCTACCGCAACCCGGTGATGGTGCTCGGCGACGGGCTGATCGGCCAGATGATGGAGCCGGTGGAGTTCAAGCCCGAGCGGACGCCGTGCAAACCGCTGGCGCCCAAGGAGTGGGCCGCCACCGGGTGCTCCGGCGACCGGCCCACCAACATCGTCAACTCGCTCTTCCTCGACCCCGAGGTGCTGGAGCGCCACAACCAGAAGCTCAAGGCGAAGTACGACCGCATGGTGCGCGACGAGGTGCGGTGCGCGAGCTACGGCACCGACCGGCCGTACGACGTCCTCGTCGTTGCGTACGGGACGGTGGCGCGCGTCTCCAGCACGGCGCTCGACGACCTGCGCGGGGAGGGCGTCGATGCGGCGCTGTTCCGCCCGATCACCCTGTTCCCGTTCCCGCACGCCGAGCTGCGCGCGGCGGCGGAGAAGGCGCAGGAGGTGCTGGTGGTCGAGCTCTCGACGGGACAGATGATCGAGGACGTCCGCCTCGCGCTCGAGGGACGGAAGCCGATCCACTTCCTCGGCCGCCAGGGCGGCATGCTGATCAGCCCCGAAGCGGTGGCGGAGAAGGTGAAGGCGATCCAGGCGTCGTCCGCGGAGGTGCGCCGTGGCTGAGACCGTGGTGTTCGCCAGGCCGCAAGCGCTGGCCCCGGTGACGACCCACTACTGCCCGGGTTGCACGCACGGCGTGATCCACCGCCTCGTGGCCGAGGTCCTCGACGAGCTCGGCCTGCGGGAGCGCACGGTGGGCATCGCACCCGTCGGCTGCTCGGTGCTGGCGTACAACTACTTCGCCACCGACTTCCACGAGGCGGCGCACGGCCGCGCCCCGGCGGTCGCCACCGGCATCAAGCGTGCCCGCCCCGACCTCATCGTCTTCGCCTACCAGGGGGACGGCGACCTCGCGTCGATCGGCATGGCCGAGATCGTGCACGCGGCCAACCGCGGCGAGAAGGTCACGGTGGTGTTCGTCAACAACGCAATCTACGGCATGACCGGCGGGCAGATGGCGCCGACGACGATGCCGGGACAGGTCGCCACGACGTGTCCGCTCGGCCGCGACGTGAACCTGGCGGGGTACCCCATCCGCGTCGCCGAGCTGCTCGCGACGTTGCGGACGCCCGCGTTCGTCGCCCGCGCCGCCGTCCACACGCCGCTGCACGCCGTCACGGCGAAGGAGATGCTGCGGCGCGCCTTCCGCTACCAGGCCGAGGGGACGTGCTTCTCCCTGGTCGAGGTGCTCTCGACGTGCCCGACCAACTGGGGGATCCCCCCCGTCGAGGCCACGGCGTGGGTGGAGAAGAACATGGTGCCGTACTACCCGCTCGGCGTCTTCAAGACGCCCGACGGGCCCGACCGCGCGCCCCGGCCCGCGCCGGTCGTGGAGGCGTGATGCAGAACGACCTGATCATCGCGGGTTTCGGCGGCCAGGGCGTGCTCCTCATCGGCAAGATGCTCGCGTACGCCGGCATGGCCGACGGCAAGGAAGTCTCCTGGCTGCCGTCGTACGGGCCGGAGATGCGGGGCGGGACGTGCAACTGCACGGTGGTGATCTCCGACCGGCCGGTCGGCTCGCCGGTCGTCGAGCGCCCGTGGGTCGCCATGGTGATGAACCTGCCGTCGCTGGAGAAGTACGAGGGGATGGTCAAGCCGGGCGGGATGGTGCTCGTCAACACCTCGCTGATCAACCGCACCGTCGCGCGCACCGACGTGCGCGTCGTCAACGTGCCCGCCAACGAGATCGCCAACCGGCTCGGCAACCCGCGCGCGGCCAACATGGTGGCGCTCGGCGCCTACCTGGGCGCCACGCGGGCCGTCTCCCTGGAAGCCGTGGAGGGGCTGGTGCGCGAGACGTTCGCCAGCAAGCCGAAGGTGATCGACTCCAACCTCGCCGCGCTGCGCGAGGGGTATGCGCTCGGCGAGCGGGAGACCGCCGTGGCGCAGGAGGTGGGGGCATGAACGGGCGAACTTGCGTGGACACGGCGCCGCTGGACGAGATCCTGACCCGCTACCCGGCCTCCGAGGCGGCGCTGATCCAGGTGCTGCAGGACGTCCATCGCGCGTACCACTACCTGCCGTGCGACGTGCTCGTGAAGGTGGCCGAGGCGCTCGAGGTGCCGCTCGCCAAGGTGTTCTCGGTGGGGACGTTCTACAAGGCGTTCTCGCTGGTGCCGCAGGGGCGGACGATCGTGCGCGTGTGCACCGGTACCGCGTGCCACATCCGTGGCGCGGACCGCCTCATCGAGGAGTTCGAGCGCGAGCTCAAGATCAAGCCCGGAGAGACGACCGCGGACATGGGTTTCACCGTCAAGACGGTCAACTGCGTCGGCGCGTGCGCGATGGCCCCGGTGGTGATCGTCGGGGAGACCTACCACGGCGGCGCCGAGCCCGCGAAGGTGGCGAAATACATCGCCGAGAAGGAGGCGGATCATGAGAATTGAGTCCGCCGCCGCGTACGACGAGCTCCGCCGCCGCGCCCGCGAGGAGGCGGCGGCGCACCGCCAGGAGATCCTGGTGTGCTGCGGCACCGGGTGCCTCGCCAACGGCTCGATGCGCGTTGCGGAGGCGTTCAGCAAGGAGCTGCAGGCTCGCGGGCTCACCGCCGAGGTCGGCACGTTCACGAAGCGCACCGGCTGTCACGGCTTCTGCCAGCGCGGGCCGCTCGTCGTGATCCAGCCCGCCGGCGTCCTCTACACCCAGGTCAAGCCGAAAGACGTCCCCGAGATCTGCGAGAAGACTGTGGCCGGCGGGACGGTGATCCCGCGCCTGCTGTACAAGAACCCCGCCGACAAGAAGCGGGTCGAGCACTACGCCGAGGTGCCGTTCTACGCCAACCAGACCCGCGTCGCGATGCGCAACATCGGCAAGATCGACCCGACCGACATCACCGACGCGGTGGCCCACGACGCCTGGGCCGGCCTCGTCAAGGCGATGCTCGAGATGACGCCGGAGCAGGTGATCGGCGAGATCGAGCGCTCCGGCCTGCGCGGGCGCGGCGGCGCGGGGTTCGTCACCGCCCGCAAGTGGCGCGCGTGCCGCAACGCCGAGGGCGAGCGCAAGTTTGTCGTCTGCAACGGCGACGAGGGCGACCCCGGGGCGTTCAAGGACCGCTCGATCATGGAGGGCGACCCGCACTCGGTGCTCGAGGGGATCGTCATCGGCGCCTGGGCGGTCGGAGCGCACGAGGGGTACATCTACGTGCGCGACGAGTACCCGCTCGCCGTGGTCAACCTGACCGTTGCGATTGAGCAGGCACGCGCGCGCGGGTTCCTCGGCAAGAACATCCTCGGCACCGGCTTCGACTTCGACGTCACGATCTCGCGCGGCGGGGGAGCGTTCGTCTGCGGCGAGTCCTCGGCGCTGATGCGGTCGCTCGAGGGGAAGGTCGGCGAGCCGCGGCAGAAGTACGTGCACGCCACCGACAAGGGCCTCTTCGACCGGCCGACGGTGCTCAACAACGTCGAGACGTGGGCCGACGTGGGGGCGATCCTGCTCCACGGCGCCGACTGGTTCGCCGGGATGGGGACCGAGAAGTCGAAGGGGGCGAAGGCGTTCTCGCTGGTCGGTAAGGTCAAGAACACGGGCCTGATCGAGCTGCCGATGGGGATGACGCTGCGCGATATCGTCTACGGCATCGGCGGCGGCATCATCGACGACCGCCCTTTCAAGGCGGTGCAGACCGGGGGGCCGTCGGGCGGCTGCGTGCCGGAGGCGCTGCTCGACCTGCCGGTGGACTACGAGCGCCTCACCGAGGCGGGCTCGATGATGGGCTCCGGCGGCATGATCGTCATGGACGACCGCACCTGCATGGTCGACGTGGCGCGCTATTTCCTGAGCTTCCTCATCGAGGAGTCGTGCGGGAAGTGCGTGCCGTGCCGCGAGGGGCTCAAGCAGATGCTGGTGATCTACGACGACCTGGTGGCCGGGCGCGGAAAGCCGGGTGATATCGAGCGCATCGAGACGCTCGCGGCCGGGATGCAGCTCGGCTCGCTGTGCGAGCTGGGGAAGTCGGCGCCGAACCCGGTGCTGTCGACCCTCAGGTACTTCCGCTCGGAGTACGAGGCCCATATCTTCGCTCGGGCCTGCCCGGCCGGGATGTGCCGCGACCTCACCGCGTACGAGATCGTGCCGGAGCTGTGCAACGGCTGCCACCTCTGCTTCAAGGCGTGCCCGGCCGATGCGATCACCGGCGAGACGAAGAAGGTGCACACGATCCATCAAGAGAAGTGCATCTCGTGCGGCGCCTGCTACGACGTCTGCCCGACGGCGGGCGCGGTCCGTTTCTTCCCCAAGAACGGCGCCCGGGAGCGGGAGGCGGTATGAGCGCGGGAACGCACGGAGCGGGCGGCGCGGCCAGCGCGGGAGGCGGGGGAGCGATGGTGACCCTCACGATCGACGGCAGGGTGGCGAAGGTGCCCGCGGGCGCGACCGTCCTCGACGCGGCACGGGCGATCGGTGTCCGGATCCCGACGTTGTGCCAGCACGAGGCGCTGGAGCCGTGGGGCGGCTGCCGGCTGTGCCTGGTGGACGTCACCAAGAAGGAGTGGCGCGGTTGGCAGAAGATGGTGGTGTCGTGCATGTTCCCGGCCGAGGACGGGCTCGCCGTTGCCACCGCGACGGAGCGGGTGGTGGCCACGCGGAAGGTCGTCCTCGACCTGCTGCTGGCGCGCTGCCCGGACACGCCGCTGGTGCAGAGGCTGGCGCACGAGCACGGCATCGAGCGCACCTCGTACCAGCCCAACCCCGAGCCGACCGACTGCGTCCTCTGTGGCCTGTGCACGCGGGTGTGCGACTCGATCGGCGTGTCGGCGATCGCGACGGTCGACCGCGGCGCCGGCAAGGAGGTCGCGCCGCCGTTCCACCAGCCGCCGCCGGATTGCATCGGCTGCCTGGCGTGCGCCGAGGTCTGCCCGACCGACTGCATCCCGTACCAGACGTCGGACTCCGCGCGCTCGATCTGGGGGAAGACGTTCACGATGGTGCGCTGCCCGCACTGCGGCCGGGCGCACATCACGAGGGAGCAAGCCGCGTTCTACGCCGGCCGCGGCGGCGTGCCGGAGAGCTACTTCGAGACCTGCGACGCCTGCAAGCGCACCCAGATGGCGAAGACGTTCACGTCGCTGTCGGCGGTCAGGTGAGGGGCGGCGCCATGGAGATCGAACGCATGGAGATGATCTACCGGGTCAACGTCGAGCGCTGCATCGCCTGCGGCAAGTGTGAGCTCGCGTGCGCGTTCGCGCACGGCAGCGAGGGGAAGCCTTCCAAGACCCGCATCAACATCTTCCGCCGCGGGCCCGAGCTCGGTACGCCGGTGGTGTGCTTCCAGTGCCACGACGCGGCGTGCGCTGCGATCTGTCCGACGCAGGCGCTCGTGCGCAACCCGGCGACGGGCGCGATCGAGGTCGTGCGCGAGCGCTGCATCCTCTGTCGCATGTGCGTGGCGGCGTGCCCGTTCGGGAACATGGTGTGGGACGAGGCGTACCACTGCGTGCAGAAGTGCGACCTGTGCGGCGGCGACCCCAAGTGCGTCCCGTTCTGCCCGACGCACGCCCTCGAGTACGTGCCGGCCGAAGCCGCGTCCGTGCGGCCGGCGCCGCTCGTGCGGGAGGCGGTGTGAAGAGGCAGGGCACCGGGCAGCGGGCGCCGGGCACAGTTCCTCGCCCGGCGTCCCAGAGCCCGCAGGAGGGCGAGCGATGAGCGACCGTGAGCAGCTGCTCGACATCCTCAGGAAGGCGTACCAGATCGAGGTGGACGGCTACACCTTCTACTCGATGACCGCGGACCGTGCGAGCAAGCCGGCCGTCCAGGAGCTGTTCGGCAAGCTGGCGGCGGACGAGGTGCAACACCAGACGTACCTCAAGGGCGTGGCCGGGCGGCTCGACGAGAAGGGGCCGGCCGCGTTCCAGCTCGGCCCGCGCTCGCCGGAGCAGCGGGCGATCAGCCAGGCGGTGTTCACGGCGAAGTTTCGCGAGCAGGCGGTCGCGTCCGAGTTCGAGCTCGGCGTGCTCTCCGTCGGGATGACGCTGGAGAGCAACGCGATCCGCTACTTCTCGTCGGCGGCGCAGCAGGCGGGTGAGCCCGAGGTCAAGGGGTTCTACCAGTTCCTCGCCGACTGGGAGAAGGAGCACTACGAGGCGCTGCAGGGCCTGTTCAACGCGATCCGCGCCGACGCCCACGCCGCGTCCTCATTCGCCCCGTTCTGAGCGACCGCGAGGGGCGCGAGGGCGTGACCGAAGAGGTGAAAGGGTAGAAGGAAGAGGGAAGAGGGAAGGCAGAGACACAACGCAAAGGATTTGTTTCGTCGTTCCTCTGCCCTTTGTCTTTTCCCCTCTTCCTTCTTCCCTCTTTCTGTTCTCCCCACCGCTCGGGTACCATCGCACCATGCGCGCGCTGATCACAGGGGCCAGCGGGTTCGTCGGCGGTCACCTGCTCGAGTACCTGCGCGCCGAGCACCCCGAGGTCGAACCGATCGCGCTACGGCGGTGGCGCGCGG
>JAKAFI010000002.1 GCA_021818005.1 Acidobacteriota bacterium
GCGTCGGCTCCGGGTCCCGCGACCAGGTCAGGTGCTTCACCTGCTGACCCAGCCTTGGGTTGATGTGGTACCACATCACGTCGTCGAACGGGTCGTCGGCCATTACCAGGTAATGTGGGTTCGCCGGCAGGCGTTGGCAAGGGCACGGCCGGCGCCGGGCGCTCGAGCGGCGCGGGTCGCGCCAGCGGTGCCTCGCCCTCGCCGAGCGGCATCGCACCGGCGCGAGCGGCCCGCCCGCCCGGCATCCCGGCGGCGCGGTGCTGCCCCAGGGCTCGGGCGCCGGCGTCCCGCAGCTCCTCCGCCGCGGCCTTCTCGCCGAGCTCCGGCGGAGCGCTCGCCGCGCCTTCGCGCACGCCGTCCTCGCCCCACGCCCACCTGGCGCGCGCCTCGCCGGTGAGCCAGGCGGGCGCAAGCTGGTGCCGCCACGCCGCCACCTGCGCCACCTCGGCGCTGTTGCGCTTGCTCGCGAGGAAGCCGGCCGCCTCCGCCGCCGTCATCGTGCTATCCGGTTGCGGTGGCAGGCCAAGCCAACTGAGCTGGCGCTGCTGCACCGGCGTCGGTTCGCCCGTAGCCACCTCGGCCGGCTGGACCGGCACCGGTTCGGCCGGGGAGGCGGCCTTGCGCTGCGCCTTGCGCGCCTGCAGCTCCGCGTCCGCCGCCTTGAACGTCTCGCCATGGGTGCCCGTGAGCGACACCGTGTAGGCCCCGCCCTTGCCGTCCTCGAACCGCTGCTCGCCGAACAGCGCCTCCGCGCGGTCACGCATGGCCGCCGCGCGGTCCGCCGGCACCAGGGCCACGATCTCATCGCCGCCGCGGCGGAACACGCGCCCACCGACGCCGTGCTCCTCGGCGGCCTGCTGGACCGCGTCGGCCGCGTCGCGGATCACCTGATCGCCGGCCTCCTGGCTGTGGGTCTTGTTGACCTTGCCGGCGTTGTTGAGGTCGAAGGCGACCACGGCGGTCGCGGGGTCGGCCTCGGCCGTGGGGAGCGCGGCGTCGAGTGCCCGGCGGTTCGCCAGGCCAGTCAGGGCGTCGGTGTTGGCGGCGCGCTCGGCTTCCTGCCGGCGCGTCTCCCCCTCCGGGTAGATCGTCGCCGCCGCCCTTGCGCGGATTCGCCCCAGGATCGACGAAGGCGGCTCGGAGGGTATCGGAGCCACGGGCGGCGCCGCCGCGGGGCGTACAGGTGGCACAGCGGCCGCGGGTTGGCCAGAAACCGAGGGGGTCGCCGGCTGCTCCACGGCCGTCTTTTCTGCTTCAGCCCGTGTCCGCATCCGGTCCAAGAGCGTCCCACCAGGCCGCCGAGCCCCGGCTCCGCCAAGAATTCCCATCACCGCGCCCTCGGCGGCGATGTCCTGCGGAGTCCTTCCCTCCGCCGCCGCGATCGCCGCCGCGGTGCCACCGGTGCCAGCCACACGGGCGAGCCGCCCAGCACCGCCGAGGCCGTGCATGACGCTGCCGAGGACGGCGCCTTTGATGGTCTCCACGAGGGCCTTGTCGAGTGGCTCACCTTCCGCCGTCGCCCCGAGGCCTGACGCGGCCGCGAAACCCCCGATCGGCCCCAGCGTTGCAACGTACGGCGCCAGTCCCACGACCTGACCAGGAGCCGACGCAACGCCGGCGGCGATCTTCGCTGGCAGGGAGCCAGGCTCCCCACTCGGGCCAAGATCCCGGATGAACCGCGCGAACCCCGCCGTCGTGGCCCGTTCCGCCAGGTCAGGAGGCAAGCCCGGCGCCGCGCGCTCGACCATCGCTCGTTCGTCGCCGAGGCCGGTAAGACGCGTTGCCGTCGTGATCGGCGCGGCGAGTTGCTTCGGAATCCCCCCGACACCGGCGAGGAGACCCGCAACGAGTGACTTCCCGACGCCGAGGGGAGGCGGATCGAGCACGGCCCCCGGCGGAAGCGAAGCCATCGGGTCCGGGGCGGAATCCAACACCGCACCCGGCGGCAGGAGTGCCAGGGGGTCTACTTCTTGGCGGGCTGCCATGAAGTCCCGTCCCACCGCACCTTCGTGCCATCCGGGAGCGTGGCCGTCCTACCCGGCTCGATTCGCGCGGGCGGTGCTGGCGGCGAGCCCGGCACTGCCCCAACTCCGGGCGCCGCCGACGGCCAGGCGGTACCGGCCACGCCCGCCGACCCCTCGACTGCGCCGCCACTCAGGCGCGCCTGCAGCACCCGCTGGCGCTGGTCCAGAGCGCCAAGCTGCGCCTGGAGGTCCGCCGTGCGAGGCGACATGGGCGCCTTGTCGGCCTCCGGATGCAGCGTCCGCGACACCCACCCGGGCCGCGCCGGGTTGGCCTGCCAGTCGGCCGAGTCCCTCGCCTGCGACCTCGCCAACTCCTTCGCGATCCGATCGTAGGCGGCGGCCGCCTCGTTCAGTTCGCGCACCGGGTCCTCGACCCGGTCGGCCTTCGGCTTGCCCCACGGCT
Organism: Acidobacteriota bacterium; assembly: GCA_021818005.1. Taxonomy (GTDB): domain Bacteria; phylum Acidobacteriota; class Thermoanaerobaculia; order Thermoanaerobaculales; family Thermoanaerobaculaceae; genus RBG-13-68-16. Next base: position 2,428 of record JAKAFI010000002.1, read on the forward strand.
CCTCTTTGACCACCTCGCCGTTGACGATTGTCTGCTTGAACACCTGCCCCGTGCCGGGGTCGGTGCGGTACTGCAGCGACCTGCGTTCCTTCTCGGGCGCAGCCGGCGAATCGAACACCCAGCCGCCCGTCGACGGATTCCAGGAGTAGAGCCCCTCGCCTTGTGCGCCGACGCGGTGCTCGAGGTGTGGCGCCTTGGCCTCGGACCTCGCCGGCGATGAACCCGACAGCCCCATTTCCGCCGCCGCCAACGGGTTGAAGGGGGCGAGAGCGTTCGCCACGCGCCCGGCCTTGATCGCGTTCACGATCGGCGCGGGCGCCGGTGGCCCCGCCTCGAGGCCCTCGGGCGGAGCCGTCGCCGCCTGGATGGCCGACTGCAGGTCGCCCAACTGCCGGTTCGCCTCCGCGTTCTGGAGGTTCCGGGACACCAGGCCGGCCTTGCGCTCCTGTCCGGCCTTGTAGAGCTGGGTCGCCGTTTCCACGTCGCCCGCTGAGGCGAGGTCCCGCGCCGCCGCGTTCTCGGGCGCGTCCGGATCGTCGGGCAGGTTCGCCAGGAAGGAACCGACGCGGGCCCGCTCCGTCTGGGCCATGTTGACCAGGTCACGCTGGCGACGCTGCGCCGCCATCGCCTGCGCCGCGTCGATCGCGGTCATGACACCGTGGGCCGCCGCTGGCGACGTTGCCGACACCCCGCCGGCAAGGAGTGGTAGCAGAACATCGGCGACGCTCATGATTACCTCCCCATCCGCGCCAGGTACGCCATCAACCGCTGACGAATATCCGGTAGGGTCGTTTCCGTGGTCGGAGACCCGTGGATGAGCCCACCGATCGGGCCGGGACGCACCTGGTTCGCGTCGGCGATCGCACTGCCGAGGCCGGCCGCCATCTGGGCCCAGCCCGCCGCGTTTCCGCCGCCGGACTCGGTGTCGGGCGCGCCGCCGCCGGCCTCGATCTTCGTCCCCGCGGCCTGACCTGCCGGCGCTAGAACGGGCGTCCCAGCAACGCCCTGCGACCCGGCGAGGCCAGCATCGCCCACCGCGAGCGTTCGCGAGTTCAGCCCCTCCGTCACCGGAGGCCGGTCGCCCAGTGCAACGTCGCCGCTCGTGAGGGGCTGCATCGGCGGGAGCTTCTGACCGCCGTCCTCCGGCATCCCCATCGGCTTGAACCCGAACCCGTGTTCCGCGTCCGGCCCCGTGTTCGACAGCAACGTGGGGTTGCCGGTGTCCGCCAAGGCGGAGCCTACCGTCGGTTTCGCGAACTGCGAGGTGGTCGGGGTCGTGTCGAGCTTCACCGCCTGACCGGTGGGCCCGGCCTTTGGCGGTGTCGCGAGCTGCTTCACAACCTCGACCGCAATCGGTATTGCCCACGTCATGTTCACCCCCTACTTGTTCTTGCCGGTGGTCGAGCCGATCGAGGTCGGCAACAGACCCATCGGGCCGGTGAGCGACTGCTCGCCGAGGGCCAACAGGCGCAGACGCTCCTGCTCCGCAGCGTCAGCCTGCTCCTTCGCCACGCCCCGCCGTGTTGCACCCGCGGTCGAAGCGGCCTGAAACGCCGTGTTCACACCGGTGCGGGTGTTCTGTCCTTCCTGCATCAGGGTTTGTGTCGCCGCCTCGCGCTCGCGGGCCAGGCGATCGGCAGCCGCGCTCTTCAGGCTGAGCTGGTTCTCGATGAGCGGCGTCAGCTGCGAACCCCACGCCCGCGCCAGCGAGTCGCCGACCGCGCCCGAGCGGCCCAGGCCGGCCAGCGTGTTGGCGTTCTTGATCCCCTCGGCCGTCGTGTCCCAGAAGTAGTTTTTCGCCGCGTTGATCGCCGGGTCGTCCTGCGACACCGTGGGCGCGTTCCCGGACTCCGCAACCGAGGCGAGAATCTGCGTGATCGCGTCCCGCTCCGCCTGCGGCGTGTTCGTCATTTGTGGGATGTACCCCTCGGCCATCCCCTGCCAGGCCGAGAGTCCCGGCACCGCCTCGGGATGCTGCCCGAGCAGCGTCATGATGTCGAACTCGTTCGGGTCCACCGGCATATCACCTCCGGTGTCACCCGTGTTGCCGGTGTCACCCGTCTTGCCGGTGTCACCACCGGTGCCGGTCCCCGCGGGTAGATGCGGCCGCACGGTGCCGCCATTTCCGCCGATGGCCCTGGTGGTGCCGGTATCTCCGCCAGTCGGTGGGACGACGTCACCATCACCCGCACCCGGCTCGGTCCCCGTCGTCCCCGTCGGATTGCGAGCGCCGATGTTGACGTTCATGCCGGTCCCGCCGGCCGACATCCCACCGCCCCCGAGCCCGCTCGGCAACATGCGCCCGGTCGGTTGCTGGAGAGCGGTCGCGACCCTGCCCGTCGCCGGCGCGACCGCCATGGTCTGCGCCCCGAGGCCACCAGGCAACATGCGACCGGTCGACGGGTCAAAGGCGTTTCCGGTCGCGCCGACGGCGCCGGTGGCCGGCACGACGTTCGCGTTGACGTCGGCCTTCTGTACCTTGTCACCCTCCGGGACACCACCCTCCGGCTTGCTGGGATCTGTCTCCCCACCGAACCCGAGGTTTCCACCCGGAAAGAGATCGTGAAAGAAGTAGTCCTGCAGCGACCCCAGCCGATTTGCCGTTTTGGTGTAGAAGTCGGTTAGGGCCGGCGGAATATCGACCTTGGTCGACGAGCCCTTGCTCATGGATCACCACCCGAGCAGGGAACGACTCACCCGCCCTCTGACCGGGGGTCTGGTACCGCCGCCGGGGGTCCCCCCCGGCCCGACGCCGCCGCCCGGCACGACTCCAGACCTGGTACCCGACCCGCCCGGTCCGACGCCGCCGCCCCAGATCGGCGGCATGACACCGCCACCACCGCCCGGCACGACGCCCGACCCGACACCCGACCGGATCGGACCGATGCCACCACCACCGACCGGCGGCATGACACCGCCGCCACCGCCCGGCAGGACGTCCGAGCGGGGTTTCGTGATGAACCCACCACCGCCGACCGGCGGCATGACACCGCCGCCACCGCCCGGCAGGATCTTGCCACCCGCGACCGGCGGCATGACGCCGCCACCGCCCGGCACCGGGATCGAGCTGGTACCCGACCCGCCCGGCATGAAGCCGCCACCACCGCCCGGCACGACGCCCCACCTGGTACCCGACCCGCCCGGCACGACGCCGCCACCGCCCGGCACTGGTTTCGACGACACGCCACCGCCCGCGGTGATACCCGGAGCCCCTCCGCCCGTGAACATTCCTAGCGACATATCAGGTCCCTCCTCATGAACGTGCGCCCAACGACCTCGCGCCACCCGTACAGCGACCGGTACACGCGCGCCAGGACGGGACTCCGCGCCACCGTCCGCATCTCCGTCACGCCGAGCGCGCGACCCCACTCAACCATTTCGCGGTCGATCCCGAGGCACGCCTCGCGGGTGTACGGGTGTCCCTTGTCACTCGCGTGCTGCTCCACCGACAGGACCGTTTCGCCGTGCCAGGTCGAGACCTCGACGAGCGTGTGCGCCACGACGCGCCCACCCTCGAGGCCGACCCAGACCGCCATCCGCACCTGATCCGCCTGGACCGCCCAGGCCGCGAAGTGCGCGATGAAGTTCTTGACGAAGTCCCGCGGGATGCGGCCGTACTCCTCGAGGATGAAGAGCTGCAGCCGGCGGATCACCTCGGGCACGAGGAGCCAGTCGCCCGGGTTGCGGGAGTCGAGGCGATGCCACTCCTCGACCATCAGTAACTCGGGTACCACTTGCTGTTGACGTAGGTCATGATCATCGCCTTGTTGACCACGGCCGTGCTCGCGAGCGCGATGTTTCCAGTGGTGTTGGTCGTCCAGGCGCCCGTCGGTATCAGCACCAGCGGCCCCGTGAAAGTACCAGCCCAGGGAACGTCGATGGTTGCAATCGCCGCCGTACCGGAAACCGCAAACACCTGTCCGGTTGCCGTGACCTTTGTTCCTGATGCCACGGTCGCCCCGGTGGCCAATGCCAGGAAGCCGGTGGACTGAATCGCTGGAGGCTGGGTTCCATCGCCGGCCAGGCCCGTGTCGGCCATTCCGACCCTTATGTTGTCCTTGACCACCATCACCGGACTCGTGTTGATCTTTCCGGTGGTTGCCGGCGTGCCACCGCTGGCCGTCCGGTAGAAGTCGAACGACCAGGCCCCGGGCGACGCCGCGCAGCTCACGTTGTTGTAGTTCGTGGCGTTGAGCACCGCGTTGCCATTCGCCATACTTCCGACCGCCGCCGGGCTGCTCGTGCCATCCGCGAGCTTTGCCACGCACGCGTAGCTGTAGCTCGTCGTGCCCGGCGTTCCGGCGTAACTCAGGAAGAGCGGGTCCGGTACTGGCAGGTCACTCACGGTCAGGTTGCCGACGGTGGCCGCCCCGAGGCGCGGCTGCCCGAACGTCCACTTCCCGAACATCACACCGTTGTCGCTGAAACCGCCGATCCCGTCCACGTTTGGTACCGGCTCAGCATCGTCAGTCAGGAACGGGAGAAACTGGATGCTTTGGTTGCGCGGTGGTTGCCAAACCGGCGTCGTTGGAATGACGTCAATGCCCCCCGGACAGGCGTAGAACACAATGTCCATTGGAAACCCCGGTGAATCGGAAGGTGCCAAGACCCCGACCCCTGTCCCGTCCGCCGGAAAGTAAACGTTCGTGAAAACGATCGAGTCGGTGAACCGCAACTTGATTGCATGGCCGGTTCCGCCCCAACCAAGGCCGGGGTAGACCCGAAACGTGCAGTTGACGAAGTAGAACCCCGAGGTGCCCCCTGAACCAGCGGCCACCGCGGTGCCGAGCACGAGGCCATCGGCCGAGTGCGACCAGCAGTTATCGGCGCCGACGTTCAGGAAGAGCACGTTTTGCGACGGCGGATTTGCAGGGTATCCCCACGAGTCCACCAGGTACGCCTGAACGCCCCAGTGCTGGCCGTTGACGTTGTGGATCTCCGACGACTGCAGGTGCGTCAGCCAGAGCAGCGTGTCGGCGCCCGGCGACACCCCACCGTCAAGGTAGAGGTTCTCGAGGACGAACCCCCCGATGGGCCCGAGCACATGGATCATCGCCTTGCCCGTCGTGCCGATCCACTTCAAGGTGGTCGCGGTCCCGCCGGCCCCGGACCACCAGCCGCTTGCCGCCGTGGCCTGGCCCGTGATTTTGATGTTCTGCAGCGTCGAGAGCGAGCTCGCCGTACCGTTGCCGATCGTGATCGTGTCGCTGATCTGACACTCGCCGCCAGGGAGCACGATCGTCGTGCCGCTCGGCACGCTGTTGAAGAGGGCCTGCAGGCCGGCCGTGCAGTTCGTCCCCGGCGTGACGTACAGGCCCGCGTCGACGAAGGTGCTACCGACCGTGACGCCGGCGCCGGCCGTCTTCTGTCGCAGGTACCCGGGCCCGGTCGCCGAGAGGTCCGCCGCGGTCCCACCCCGCGCCAGCGCCACCTGCCCGCTCGAGAGGTCCGTTGCCGCAATCGTCGGCGTCGCGACCAGGCCGAGGTTGCCGACCGCGGTCAGGAGGCTGCCGGTCGGCTTGACGATCGGTACCGAGTTGAAGAAGCCGAGCTTCTGCGTCGTTGCGGTCCCGATCTTCGTCCCCGTCGTGGTCCCGGCGACCACGTTCGTACCCTCGCCGAGGTTCAACGAGCCGTTGAGCGTGAAGGCGCCCAGGCTCGGGTTGAACGTCATCTTCGTGGAACTCACCTTGATCGGAAGCAATCCCGTCGTCCCGGTCGTCCAGGTCGGGTACTCGGTCGCGTTCGTGGTCGTGTCGTTGCTGATCACCAGGGCGGAGGCATCGCCACCGTAGTACGGCAGGACCGACCAGGTCGAGGTACCGTCCCCGATCTTGCACTTTCCGGTGTCGGTCTCACAGCCCGGTTCACCTTGTGCCAGGACGGGGTTGACGGCCGTCCAGTTGGCCGCCGTGTCGCGTCGGAGCTGGATCCGCACGGCGGCATCGGCCACCGGCCCGTACATGAAAAGGCCGGCCAGGAGGCCGGCCAGGAACAACCCACGAATCCTCATCATGCGGTACCTCCGTCAGCGGTTTGGTCCGGGGTGTACACGGTCGCGGCCGCGCCGCCCTCGATGTTGCTCGAGGTCGTCGCAGCGACGTCGGCCAGGCCGCGGGCCAGTTGGATGTAGAGCGAGTCGATGGCTGCCTGCATCTGCTTCGCCCAGCGCAGCAGGTCCTCGTCGCTGGTTGGTGGCAGCGGCAACCGAAACGTCGGAGGGACGGGCCACGCCATCACCGCGCCCCGAGCAGCTTGTACCCGACGGACGACCCCAGGAACACCACCGGCTGCAGCCCCGACCACTCGTATCGGAGCGTCAGCATCCGCCCCGTCGTCCGATGATCCGTGCGCAGCGGCCCGGCCCCGACCAGGTTGATCGTCGCCGCCGGGCTCATCGTGCGCAGCTCGCCGGCAACCACCGCGCCGACGAACACGCTCACGACCTGGTTGGCAGGCGTGCGGGCAAACCCGTGATCCCCGCACACCGCGGTCTTCCACGAGGTCATGTTCTCGATGCCCATCAGGCCGTACTCGAAGAGCCCGGGAATCGCGGCACCCAGATCATCGTTGCCGGCCGGCTCGCAGACCTGGCCAAGCGAGGAACCGAGCAGCGTAACCCGGCGATCCTGACCGAATGAGCCAATCGACTGCGCGACCTGGCCGAGCGGGAGGGCAATCTCCCCGATCGTGACCTCGGAGGCTGTGGCGAAGTGCCCCCCGGCCGTCATGATCATCGTCGCCCACCGCACCGGGTAGAGCGCCCAGGACGGAACCGACAGGCAGATTCCGTGCGTCAGCGCTCCGGTCGCCTTGTGCGGGTAGATGAACCACAGCTCGCGCCGGAGCTCGTCGTAGTAGCCCCACGATTGCGCCCGGTCGGTGTAGAGCCAGTTGTCAGCCACGAACCGCTGAATGTGCGGGCCAACGCTCTCGAAGTCGCTCCCGGTGAACACCCGAACCGAACCGTCCTCGCACAGCGCGGCATGACCGCCACTCGGCAACTTCACGATCGCGGCCGGCGACACCGGCCCCGGCAACCCGAGGAACTTCGGCGCGTAGGCGAACGGCGTCTCGCCCGAAAGCGGCGTCGCCAGGTAGATCGCATCGGTCTTGTACACCACAGCGTCGAAGTCGCCGAACTCCACGATTCCCACGACGTCCCCCGGCGTCTCACCGAACCGCTTCAGGTGCGTGGCCGTGGAGTACCCCGTCGTGAAGTCGGTGTTGTTGGAGGCCTCGATCTCCTGTGGCCCATCGGTGAAGCCACCCAGTAGCACGTGGTCGGCGGCCACGCCGATGCACCTCGGTACCCGCGTCTCGCCGGCGATGTCGGCGTAGTTGTGCGCGATGTTCGAGTCCCAGGACTTCGCTCGGTTCGTCGCGTTGACGCCCAGGACGTAGTTGATTCCGGCCTGCTGAAACACCCTGAAAATGACCTGGGACGTTGCCGATCCAGTCAGGCCGTTGGTCGGGTCCGTGATCGACACCCAGGCCAGCGTCGCCTTGTCCCACCGCAACCAGCCGAGCGTCGTGCCCTGGACCACACGGCGGATCTCAGAGGGGTCGTCGTACTGCATGAACCCCAGCGACCGCACGCCGACGCTCGCGCCGAAGGCGATGAGCCCCGGCCTCGAGGCAAAGTTTCCATCACGGTACAGACAGTTCTCCGCCTCGACCAGGCCCTCCGGATCGACCTTCGTCGGGTGGCGATCGGCCTGGACACCGAGGAGCGGAATCGAAAACCCCATGTAGGGATTCGACGTTGGCATGCCCGCCTCGATCACCCTCGCCGGTTAGGAACCAAGCCTCACCACCGAGAGGTAATTGAAGATGGCTTGTGCAACCGGATTTGTGGCACCGGTTGGAAACACTCCAACCTCAACGTAGTCGCCCACGTTCAGGTAAATAACACCCGTCACCGTGGACCGATTCAAACCGGGGTAGGTCGTGATCGACTTGATTGACCCCGAACTTTGCCCGATGGTGTCGTACCGGTTGATCCAGATACCAGTCAGCACCTCACCGGCGGCGGAGTCCGCCGTCACGAGGCATGACGCCGTCACCAGGTAGTACCCGTTCAGTCCCGCCGGAATCGTGATGCGGCTCGGGTTCGTGACCGGATCGTGAAAGTTGTTGGTGTCGAACGACTCGTTCGCCATCGAGATATAGTTCGTTGTGCCGTTCGTTAGGACCTGATTTGCTCCGGTGGGGCCCAAGATCCGCGCACCGACGAAGTTCCCCGTGGTCGGAAGCTGGCTCGCTGGTACCTTCCCCGTCGCGTCGAGCGACGCCACCCCGTTCGCCACCCCCTTCGCGCTCGCCGGAATCACGACCGGCGCCGAGAAGTCCGTGTTGATCGTCACGCCGAGCGCGTCGCAGATGGTCTGCTCGAGCTGTCCAACCGCGTCGTCGATGTAGCTCACGGGCGTGGAGTTCGACATGCGCGCCGACTTGAACTGGTTCGGGTACGCCCCGAAGACCGGCGTCGCGAGGTACAGTACCGACGCCACCGCCACCAACAACACGATGGTTCCGAACACCCGCCCTAACCGCTTCCTCATCGTTGCCCCCTTCTCAGCCAGGTACTTCCATTGAAGCGTCCCCGTCCGAGCCGGCCAGGTCCGCCTGCTCGTCGAGAAAGTCCTGTAGGAGTTCGTCGCGCGTGGCCGACCAGACCGCCTGTCGCGCATCCTCGAGCGTCCAGATCGGCACGAAGTCCGCCAGCGCTTCGAACAGGATCAGTTCGTAGGCGTGGTCCATGAAGTCGTCGGTGTCCAGGCCAGCTCCGAGATCCGGCAACAGGCCCCAGTAGTCGCAGTTCAGCACCACGGCCTGCGCCGGCGGCGGGCCGAGCAACAGCGATCGTCCCTTGACCGCGTACTCGGCGAGGTCGCCCGACGCGATCCCCGCCGGGTACAGGTACCGAAACACGTCCAGCGACGGGACCGCCGACACGTGGACCACGTCGCCCGCGGCCCGCAGATACTCCACGTGCGCGAGCGCCACCATCGAGGGATCGAGCGGAACCGAGGTTGCGTTCGCGGCCGCGTTGAGGTTCGCGCTTTGGTAGTTGAACGAGAAGCGACGGCGCCGGCACAGCCGGCGCCGCGCCATGTTGATGCACCACAGTTGAGCGTCCACGGTCCCGGGAGCCGTCCCATCCGGAAGCCGGGTCGTGCCGTCCAGGCCACCGAAGCCCAGGAGCATCGTGCGAGCGGTTGCCAGGTCCACGGGTCAGCCCTCCGGCGTCGGATGCTCCTCGAAGGTCGCGGCGATGAGCTCGACCAACTCAGCGTTCGTTGAGCCGTCCTCCGGGGTCAGTTCGAGCGACGCGCACACCTCGAGCAGCGCGGCCTTGTTCATCACGCCGAGCCGCCCGCGGGTCAACGGCTCCGGTGCCGGCGGCGGATCCGCCTCCAGCACCACGATCGTCAGGAGCGCGGCCGAGGCCGACTCCTCGATGAGCCGCTGTTCCTGTGGACTCGACGTTTCGTAGACGCCCCACACGACCGGGGGCCCGTCGTAGCCGTCGGGCATGACCTGGTGCACCGGGTGGAACTGGATCTCTCGCCCGAGCGAAAGCGTGGGGTGGCGCGGGTCGATGTAGCGCTTGCGCATGCCTCACCAGCCCCGGCACTCGAGCCGGACCACCACCGCCGAGAGGTTCGTCGCGGCTGTCACCTCGGCCGCAACCGTCCCCGCGGCCGCGCACCAGAAAACCATGAGCTTCCCCGTCGTGCGGTTGTACTGCATGAAGTAGGCCGCACCACCCGCGTCCACCGGCGTGATGAAGAAGATTCCCTTCCAGCCGAGGGCCGCCGCTGAGATCGGGTACCCGCCGGCCGGGTAGCTCGCATCCAGCGTGGCGTCGAAGATCGCGTGCCGGCCCACGTCGCCACCCGGCGCCGGGAAGCGTTCCACCTTCGCGATGCTGATTGCCATGAGTCCTCCGTCGTGGCCGGGCGGGTTTCTCGCCCGCCCGGCCGTCTTTCACCACTCGTTTGTGAGAGTCACCCGCGCCAGGTCAGACCGACCCGGATCACGGAATCGGGTCGCCGACGAGCCACTTCCCGTGCACGGACTGCTGGCCGAGCATGAGGCCCATGACCGCCCGCCACCGGCCCTTGATCCCCTTGTAGCCGTTGTCCTTCTTGATGTCGTCATCGTAGTGCACCGGCCCGATCGAGCCGTTGCGCCGCGCCGTCTTGATGTACTTCGGATCGACGATGAACACGCGGTTCGTGTCCATCATCGACAGCACACCGGACTGGATGAGCTGCAGCGCCATCGTCGGCCCCTCGAAGTTCATCACCTTGAGGCCCCAGGTGCCGCGCTTGTCCAGCGGGTCCGACATCGTGAAGTTGCTGACCGTGGACTTGCGAACCAGGTTTGCCAGCCGCGTGATCGCACCCGCGCCGGCGAACCCCCACTTCGTGTCGGAGCCCTGGTTGTACGACCGCATCTGGGCGAAGATGTCCAACACGCGGTCGATGCTCGTCCCCGTCGACGTGTCGTCGAAGTTGTTCGACGTGACCCAGTAGTTGAGGCCGCCGGTCAGGTACGACTGCTTCCCGCCGACGGTCGTGGACACCTTCTTGCCGTAGTACAGCGCCTTCTCCCACTTCAGCTTGAAGCGCTCGGACGCGCGCCGCTTCTCACGCGCCCACGCCTTCTCCTCGGCCGGCCGGATCTTGGTATCCCGGGCCCAGTCCGACAGCTCGCACGCCTCCTCGATGTCCTGGCAGTAGTTCCAGTCCACCGTCGGCGTGTCGGAAACCGCGGTCGGGGCGACGTCCCCTTCGATTCCGGCCGGGCTCATGATGTCGAGGTAGTCGAGATCGTTCATCGCCGCCGCACCGCCGCCCCACCCACCACGGGTGTCCACCGTGATCGACGTGAACGGGGTCACAGGGTCGGACGCGACGCGGAGCAACTCGTCGGTCCGCCGGTTGCGGATGATGTCGCCGGCCCGCACCGCCTTCGCGGGCGTGGCACCGGTCAGGTTGATGGTCGTTGCGACGTTCGTGACCGCCCCGCTCACCTGCAGGGCCGTGACCGGCAGCCCCTCGTTGAACACGGCGTACTCCATGTCGGTCGTTTCCTCGCTCCCCAACTTCGACGTCAGGTTGAACAGCGGAGCGAGATCCGGCACGAGCTTGAACAGCACCTCGTGGTAGTTCTTGGGCCGCTCGTCGGGAACCGACCAGTCCCCGATGCCACGGGCCCCGATGATGAGGGACATGATGACCTCCAGCGGCCGACCCGCTGGACTGGCCTAGAGCGACTCTTCGAGTTCCCGCGCGAGCCTGTCGATCGGGTTGTCACCCGGTGACGATCCCGCTCCTCGCCTTCCGACACCCTCGCCGGCCGCCGCCGCCGCCTGACTCCCGCGGTCGGCCGCGCGCGCCTGCAAGGCGTCGAGCAGCTCCGGAGACATGGACATCACGAACGAGCCGTACAGGCGCTTCAGCCGCTCGGGCGTGACCTTGGTGAAGTCGTCTTCGCCGACCAACTCCTCCGCCACGAACTGCGTGAACGCCGCCCGGTGCTCGGGCTCCTTCAGTTTCCCGTAGCGCGGTTCACCCGCGATTGCGTCGAGGTCCGCCAGGTAGCGCGACCTGAACGCTGACTCCTCGGCCTCGGCCGTGTACCGGGCCGCCGTGGACGACACACCACCCAACTGCTCCTCGAGTTTCGCGAGCCGGGTCGCAAGCGCCATGCCCGCGGCGCGAATGTCCGCGTCGCGGAACAGCTCGAGGGCGACATAGTCCGGAAGGTCATCGGCCAGCGCCGCGAGTTGCGGCCCGAGTTCCCCCGCCTTGATCGCCTCGATCCTCGGCGTGAAGAAGGCGCGGATTTGCGCCAGTCCTTCCTTGGTGAGGGCCGGCGTCCGCGTGGGCGTCGCCGGTTCCTCCCTCGTCGGCTGCGCGGGTTGCTGCCGCAACCGTTCGAGTTCCGCCGTCACATCTTCGGCCCTACGCTTCTCGTTCTCGTGGAGACGTTGGAAGTGCGCCGCCTGATTCGCGGCCGTCACGACCTTGTCCAACAGACCAGCCTCGTTGAGTTCGGAAATCGTGTAGTCCCGGTCCCCCACCTTGTAGCGCTTCTCGGTGGCAGGTGTTGCGGCCGCGGCGCCCGGCGCCGGCGAGCCCACCTCGGCGGGTTTGCCGGCATCGCCGGCCGCCCCGCTGGCAGGTTCACCCGGCGCCCCGCTCCCGTCGGCCCCAGCCTCACCCTCCGGACCGGAACCGAAACCGGAGAGCTCGGACTCGAGGGCCGCCAGGTCGGCGGAGTTGTCGGGCTGTGGTGTGTCTTCGGGCATAGTGCCCCCTTCTCGCGCTCCCGGCTCCGACCAGGTCGGCGCGTCAGGGACTCCGATCGGCCAGGTCGGCGATCGGCCAGATCGCTCCCGGCCCCCGGTCATGGAGGTCCCTCAACTCGCGTTGTTGCGTTGGTGACGGGGTTAGGCGCCCGTCTCGCCGCGGGCCGAGCCCAGCCCCAAGTCGGGCAGGTCGTCGGCCTCGATCATCGCCTTGTAGGCGGCCTCGCGCGTCTCGTAGCCGGCCGCAAAGACCCATTCCTCGAGGGCAGCCTCGAGCTTCGCCCGCGCCTCACCCACGATCACGCCGCCGTGCTGCGGCGTCGTCTCGTTGGTGACGCACTCCAGCAGCGACCACGCCGACCGCGCCGCCTCCACGATCGCCCGCAGCTCAGCGACCGACTCCGTGGCCGCTCGAGCCCGCTCGTAGTGGGGCTTGTTCTCGGCGAGCCAGACGGCCTCGCGCTCCAGTTGCCTCGCGTGTAGCCTCACCCGAACCCCCCAAGGCCTCTTCGCCCAGATCCAGCGCCAGATGCTCATACCTCGCCCGTTCCTGCCGGCGACGCCGGCACGTCGCGGCCCACTGCTCGCCCCTCACCGGCTCGATCCCCACGGCTCGGCACGCCGCGACCGCCGCGTGTGTGCTGTCGGAACACGGCCGGGCGGGCCACCCGCACAGGTAGACCACGCCGCTCCCGTGAAGAGCTCCGCACCGAGGGCACCGATTCTCAATGCCTTCCACCGGTGGCACCTGTACGCCCGCCATCACCTCGCCCCGCCCGGACCGGCCGGCAGCGCCGGGGCCCCCTGCATCGGCATCCGCATGCCGGGTACCATCGCCGCCGACTGCGCCGCCGGCAGCGGCACCATGTTTCCGGCCTGCTCGGCGGCCGCCACCTGCTCGTCAGGAACCACCTTGATGAAGAAGTTGTCCAAGTAGTTGATACCGAGGTTCTGGGCAATCTGCTCGACGATCGCTCGCGTGTTGAGGATCTTGCCGTCGGGGCCCGGCTGTAGCAGGCCAGGCACGTTCGCGCCGGCCTTGATGAGTTCGAGCCAGGTATCCGCGAACCGGGCCGGGTCCGCCGGCATCGTCGGCGAGAGCGTCCGGTAGTCGTAGTTGCCCCAGAGGTCCTCGGGTCGCACGAACACCTGCTCCGCGCCGATTTGCTTCGCCAGGTCGCCGCGGATGCGGAACCACTGCGCCTTGGTGCGGAACGCCAGGAGGTTTTGCACCATGCGCAGGACCGTGGGCCGCTGCAGCATCCCGTCGAGCAGTTGCCCGATCTTCACCAAGCGCTGGCTCGCGGAACCCATCGCCGCCTCGATCTCGCCCTTGGTTCGATCGCCCGGCGTCCGCATGCCGGCCAGCGTGTCGTTGGCCGCCAGCATCCGCTGACCCCAGCCGAACAGCTCGGTGGCCAGGCTCATGTTGCCGGCCGTGGTGTCCATGACCGCCATTTGCTGCAGGAACGACCCAATCGGGTGTCCCATCTTCACGAGCTTCCTGCCCTCGGAGGTCAGGTTGATGATCTTGCCGGGCCCGGGACTGCGGAGGTTCGCCGTCTCGACCAACGTCGGGTCGGTGATCACCATGTTGTACAGCGAGGTCATGACGTTCAGCAGGTGCGAGTTGACCGAGAAGTTGACGGCCCGCTGAATCCCGTCGATGAGTTCGCCCGAGCCCGGTGTGAACGGCGCGTGCAGGTCCGGGTTGGATTGCCCGATCGAGTAGGTGAACTGCCCGTGCACGTCGTTGTACGCCGACGGGTGGCACCGCACGATCACGTCGCCACCCTCGCCCACCCAGGTGAACCACCAGATTTCGAGGTCCTCGGAATCCGAGAGCTGCCACCACCTCGGGACCAGGCGAATCTGCATCGTCCGCGCCCGCATGAAGCCGGGGTCCGTGGACTCGAGGCCCAGCGCCAGGCCGCTGTCGAAACTGCCCGTCGTTTGCCGGCCGGCGGCCTGGTCCTGCCGCGTCGTCGGCACCGTCCGCGCCCGATCGAGGTTGAAGTATGGGCCGCCCAGCTCGCGCCGGCCCGACCAGAGCGAGGAGAACGCCTTGTACATCCAGTGCCCGAACCACTCGCCCTCTTGCAGCCGCGCGATCGACACCCGCGGGTCAGGCAGCAGGCAGAAGGGGTCGAGCGTCTCGACCTTGGTGAACTGCCGGCGGATACCCTCGCGCGTCGTCGGCGTCCGCAGCGCCTCGATCGCCCACGGCGGGAGCATCTGTTGGAACATCGCCCGGCGCGCCGGCGCGATACGGTCGATCGGCCGCTCCTGCAGGCGGCCGCGCTCCTCGAACCACGAGTCGTACCAGCAGCAGGTGCCATAGCGCTCGGCATCGAAACACGCCTGAAACTGGTTCAGGCTGTGCTGACTCTGGTCCAGGTCGTACAACAGCCCCGCCTCGACCAGGCGAGCCCCAGCGACGTCCTCGGGGCCCGTGCCCTGGAGCTGCGGGTCGCGTTGGCCGAGGATCTGCGACAGGATGAGCGTCCGCGTCCACAGGGTCGCGTAGGTCACTGGCATCGACACCGAGCGCCCGAACGGCATTTCCCGCTTGCCGTCGGGACTCGGCGTCTTGTCGCCCTGCTTCGCGGTCCGGGACAGGTCGATGAACAGGCGTAGGTGTTGATCGACCTCGATCCAGTCGTCGTACCGCTGGGCGATATGACTCTCGGCGGCCGTCGAGCGCTGAACCAGCCGGGTCAAGATCGACGAGTGAAGCGGCGAGCCAACCGCCAAGCGCTGCCACAGCGGCGGCTCCACTACCTCGACGCGGACCTCCCCCGAGGCCGCCACCACCGCGCCGGCCGGAGTGCTCGCTGAGTCCTGCATGGTTTACCGCGCCCCGCGCTCGCGCACGATCACCGTGATGGTCCGGGCCGCGGTCTGGTTGACCGGGGTCGCCGAGGTACCCGACCGGAGCTGGATGCGCCGGAAGCCGCCCCACTTGTCAGCACTCAGGGCATGGAAGCGCCCGGCCGCCGTCTGCACGGTGAGTTCGGCCGACTCGTCGTAGACGTTGCCCAGTGCTCC
This sequence comes from Acidobacteriota bacterium, assembly GCA_021818005.1. Lineage (GTDB taxonomy): Bacteria > Acidobacteriota > Thermoanaerobaculia > Thermoanaerobaculales > Thermoanaerobaculaceae > RBG-13-68-16. The sequence continues at coordinate 17,801 of JAKAFI010000002.1, forward strand.
CGCGACGGCGCCCGAGAGGAAGGTCAGGTTCGCCGCGTCCCAGGCCGCCGGCATTTGCAATCCGATGATCACCTTGCCCATGAGTGGGACCTCGTTCGAGAGGGCCGCGCCCGACGGGATGACCAGGTCGATCGTGCCAAGGTTGATGTCGCTCACTCGCGTTCCTCCCTGCCTCCGTGGTGCATGACCATGATTTCGTCGAGCGGGTCGAACGCCACGCCGCCCGCACTCACCCGCCCGACGAACCGTTTCTCCTCACGCCGCCGCCGCGACCGCAGCGGATCCGTCGCGTGTCGCGGGCCCCACCCGCGCCGCCGGCCGGTCGCCGGCACCTCGCCACCCTCCGGGGCCAGCACGATCCGGATGCACTCCGGACTCTCTGGGTCGCGCCGAGGGTCGAGGTAGACCGGCCGGCCGCCCATGATCGGCTGCAGCACGCCGCGGTCGTTGTGGTGCTCGACGTAGTCCAGCACCAGCCCCCGGGCCCGATCGTCACGGTGTGCCAGGATGTCGAGGCTCAGCCGGGGTTGTGGGATTCGGATCTCCCGCGCGAGGTCGGGCAAACCACTCATGGAATCGCTCCTCCGGTAGGTTCGACAGCTCGTCGTAACACGCGCGGCATAGGTAGCCAATAACGACCGTGCATCCCCCCAGGAACACGCCCGCTTGGATCACGTGCTCCCGGTCGCAACCGCAGTGCTCGCAGCGCTGAATGAACCGCGTACGTCGTCTCGCTTCGCCCATCAGATCCTCAACGGCAGATCCGGCTTGCCCGACTCCTCGCCGGCGCGCCGGTCCCCATCCGCGTCGATCTCGCCCAACACGTACTCGCCGAACCAGAGCCCGTCGGCCACCGCCATCACCAGGTCATCCCGGCCGCCCGGCGCGCCCGCCTCGAACTGCTCCCCCTCGGGCGTCACCTTGAGCTTCAGGCCTAGGAGTTCTTGTTGGAGCTGCGCCGCCTCCGACAACGTGTCGGCGATCCGCACCCGCTGGCCCTGCAGCACGACCTGCACCGTCGAGATGAGCACCCGGCGCGGCACGTGAAACTCCGCCGCCTTGTTGACCTGCGTGACCTCGAAGCCGCCCGTCACGGTGATCCCCCATGGCTCGAGGCCGGCATCCTCGAAGAGTTCGACGATCGGCCGGCCCACACCCGTCTTGTCGACGACCAGCTCGCGCCGGTGCTGCGCGACCGCGGGGTTGTTCCAGATCTCTTTGACGTCGGCGACGACCTGTTGGTAGCGCGACCCGAGTTCCCACCGGCGCAAGTACGTCACGCCGTAGATCGCGGGCGGGTTGCCGGTCCGTTCGATCACCGCGAGGGCCGACGGCGCCGGCGACTGCCCGACGTCGAGCGACAGGATGAGAGCTTTCAGCGGCCGCCGGCGAGGACTGATCACAGGCTCAGCGCCTCGACGCCGCCGAGCAGCGTTGCCGTGGGCGCCGGCGGCTGCACGAGCTGCAACGCCTCGACGCCACCCATCGCCCGCATCACGAGTTCGTAGCTGATGGCCTGGCCCTCCGTGTCGGCAAACTCCACCGGGTCGTACTCCTGCCTGTACCACCACTCGGGGTACCGTGAGCGCTCCTCAGCGAGGAACTCCGCTGTGATCCGCCGGCACTGCGGTGCGGCCTGCTCGACCCGCAGCCACGCGTCGCCGCCCTTGGTCCACTCGTGGTGGAAGAACCCGCGCTGCCCGAACGGCGTCGAGCACAACCACAGGTCCCCATCGCTGACCGCGAGCATCGGCCGAACCGAGGCATACAGGATGTCCGGCACCCGCGCGGCCTCGTCGATGATCACCAGCTCCGGCGCCGAGTACCCGAGGATGGTCGTCTCGGTCGCCGGCAGCGCCACGATCCGCGAGCCGTTGTCGAACACGAGACGGCTCTCGGAGGACTTGTCCACGCCCACCGACGGCCGCAGCGCCGCCAGCAGCTCGACGATCTTCCGGTGAACCTCCATCGACTGCCGCTGCGCCGCCGCGAAGATGAGCACCAGGGCGCCCCGCGGATTCTTGGGGTACAGCGCCCGGTGCAGCGCCGCCGCCGCGTACGTCGTGGACTTTCCGCCCTGTCGGTGAACCTTGGCAATCGCCCGATGCGCCCGCGACCGCAAGATTCGATCCTGCCAGGGGTCCGGCTCCAGGCCCGCGGCCCGCATGATCGAGCCCGGGTCCAGCCGGCACAGCAGGTCTCGTTCGACGACGTTCACACCCGGTAGACCCATGGCGCCGCGATGAGCGCCCAGACGATGAGGCCCGCCAGGACCGACCCGAGGCCGATCAAGACGACGCGCTCGACAGAACCGAGACGACCCGCGCTGTGCATCGCTCACACCCTTCCACCGCGGCCGCGATCTTCTCGCGCAACACGCCCCACTCCGGCGACCGCGCCACGTCTTGCGCCTCGTGGTCCTGCATCTTCACCAGCAGATCGGCAAGCCACCGTTGTTGAGCCTCGAGCCGCCGGGCCGCGCCCAGCACGAGCTGCCGCGGGTCGGCCTGCCTCCACTTCACCGACACCACGTCATCGGTCCGCAGGGTTTCCGGCGACGAGGCCAGGAGTTCGGAGAGCAGATGCTTCTGGTTCTCCACGATCGCCGTCCCGTCGCCGCGCGTCCCCACGACGACCTGGTGGACGACTTCGAGCTCGTGCGCCCGCGGTGCCAACGTGTACTCGCTCGGGTTGGCCGGGTCGGTGAGGAAGCGGTCGCACGCATCGAACAGCTTTCCGATCCGCGCGAACGCCAGGCCCAGCGCCTCGTAGACCTGTATGTTGCGGGCGTCGGTCACTGCGGCGTCCGACTCCGCCCGCTCCGCGGCCTTGGCCGCGATCATCGCCGTGATGCCGGCTCGCTTGGCCTGAACGATCTCGGCCCCGCGTGCCAACCCCTCGGCCAGGTGTTCCGCCTTGTGCCGCTGCAGTGCGGAGTACGATAACCCGTAACGACCCGCAATGGCCCGTAACGGTTCCTGGTCCGCAACCACTGCGGCGTCAATGTCCCCGCGTTGAGGATGAGAGCAGGCCGAGCACTTTCGCGGCACGGGTACCCTACTTGCCGGGTCGGAACTTCGAGAACGTCTCGGCCAGCCGGGCCCGCTTCGCCGTCTTGCCCTTGCCCTTCGCCGCCTTCGCCAACCACGCCCGCTTGATCTTGCCGCCCGGACCCATCCCGCCCTGCGCGGCCGCGGTGGCGCGAAGCGCCCCCGGCTTTTTCACCGCCGAGCCCATCCAGTTGCGGTCGGTGTCCCCCTTGTACTCGGGCTTGTCAGCCGTCAGTGCCTTGCTCACCCTGCCCATCGGCGACCTCCGTCCCCACACCCTCGAGCCGGACCGCCGGCGGCGGCCACTCGGCCCGCATCAGAGCCACGCGCCAGCAGCGGCAGCAGTAGTAGTCCCCATGCTCCTGACCCTCAGGAATGACAAACATGAACCCCGACCACGGCGCGTTCACCGGCACCGAAAACACATCCGGCCAACCCTCCGCGCCGCAGCCCGGACACCGCACGCTCGGTTGCCCCGAGCCGTTTACACCTTCCAACTCCCGCCTCCTCACCAAGCCGTCCAGGTACGCGCACAGAGCCCGACTCAGAAACAGGGGTCCCGTCACCTTGGCCTCACGTCGCCAGTGGCCGCAACCGCCGGCGATCGAACTCCTCGCACACCGCCATGAGTTCTCGCTGATAGGCGTCGGTCCGCACCAGGTTCAGGCGGATCGCCTTCCAGTTTTTCCGCTCCGCCCGTGTGGCGGCGCGCTCGCGCGCGACCGTCTTGACCCGATCCACGAGCGCGGCCCGCCGCGTCAACAACCTCGCCTCGGTCTGGTCGTGCTCCCGCACGAGGCCCTCGATCTTCGCCCGCAACCCCATCTCGACGGCGGCCAACACCCGCTCGGTGCGCCGGATCTCCTCGCCGAGCCAAACGTCCATCAGGGCAATCGTGGGAATCCAGCCGGCGTACATGCGACCGCGGATCCGATCGAGCCCAGACGCGACACCCACGGACCAGCCCCACAGCCACGGTTCGCGACCGCGTGACGATCCGTCCCCGCAGGCGTCGAGGTCCACGGCCTTCAGGCCGCTGGTTTCGTGGATGACTTGGTACTGGAGGACGATCAGCGCCGCCTCGCTCGAGGACAGGTGGTCGCGTCTCACGCGAAAACACGACGAGCCGGAGGGCACCACTCCGGCTCGTTCCTGCACCGACCCTCCCCCGCTTGAGGGAGAGGATGCCATGCTATCAAGATTCGACCCTAACTCGTGCATTCTGTCAATCCCCCCGGGGTAGGTCGTCTCTCGCGTCCCTGATCGTGATCCGAATTTCGCTCGGGAAAACCTGCAGACGAACCCACTGCGCGACCTTGATTCCACCCCGCCCGGCGATTTGCCTCCGGAGCATTTTCTCGAAGCGCACAACCGCCTTGGCGACGACCGTCTCGGTGACCTCATACGCAACCTGCTCGAGTTCTACCTGAATCGCAGCCTCCAGGCGTGCCGCCAGCGGACTAGCGTCCTGTGGACTTATCATTCCCCAGGTCCTTTCTCTTTCCGTCCGCTTGGATCAATGCCTTGTGGATCTCCGCCGCCAAACCCCGCGCAATGATTTCCTCAATCCCGCCAACCAGACGCAACCCACTCAGCACCGCCCAACTCAGGGTGTACCGAACCTCCAGGTAGTCGCTGGCCGAGTCCTGCGCCCGCACGTTAAGCCGCCCGATTCCCTGCACGATCCTCCCCGCAGTGTCCATGTCCATCTGTCGGAGTTCACGCACGGTCCGAAGCGCCTTGTCCAACTGGTCAAACAAGTCCGAGTTGTAGGAGCGCTCCCGCTCCATGTCCTCGTCGTAGCGTCGCCGCGTCACGAGTGGAAACCTCATCCCTCACCTCCCCGGCCGCGGCACCCGCAGCCGGCCCTGCAGGGACCGCTTACGGGCCTCGCCCCGCCGGTCGTAGCGTCCCGTCGTGTCCGCCGACTCGTGCCCGAGCAACGCCTGTACCAACAGCACGTCGCCCAGCTCGAGCAGCTCCGTTGCGAAGGTCCGCCGCAGATCGTGCGGCGTGATACCGACCACCCCGGCCGCCTTGGCCCGACGCTGCACCAGGTCGAACACGGCCTGCGCGGAGAGCGGCACCGGCCGCTGGATCACCCTCCCGGCCCGCACCTGCTGCAACACCGGACCGTCCGCGTCGCCCCGCGCCGCGAGCCACGCCTCGACCCACTCCAGACCGTCGCCCAGGTACGACTGCCGCACCTTCCGGCCCTTGCCCTGGACCACCACCGCCCCGGTGGCGCGGTCGACCGCCGACACGGGCAGGTCCGCCGCCTCCCGCCGGCGCAGACCCGCGGCGTGGAGCAGGGCGATCGCCGCGCCGTCGCGCAGGCCCCGAACCGAGTCCGCCGCACACGAGCGGTACAGCGCCTCGACCTCGCCCGTCGACAGTGCCCGGCCGGCGAGAGCCGGGGAACCCCTCACCCCGTCGATGTCCGCCGCTCGCGCGTAGGCGTCTTGGGACATGAGCCCTAGACGCCAGGCCATGCGCAGCGTGCGCCGCAGCGCCGTCAACAACCGGTTGGCCGTCGGCGCCGCGTACCCCCGCTCGATGAGCGCCGCGCGAACCCTACTCGTCGTCAGGAACGTCAACCGCTGCCAGGAGATACGGTACGGGTCCGAGTGCTCGTTGCCGGTCACGAGCCGGGCCAGCACCCGGAGCGCCGAGTGCTGCGACCGCCGCCCGTCGACAGTCCCGAGCGTGGCGACGTACTCGCGGGCAGCGTTGGGTTTACGCTTCATCCGTGGCCCAACTTTCAAGAATTGGAGTTTTCACGGTGAACGTCAGTCCGGCCTGCCACCACAAGGGTTGCCGCCCAATCATCGGATCACCGGTTTGCCCGTGTCGAGGGACCGGCTCCCCGAGGGCGACGAGGCCCTGCCAGAGCGCTTGCGACACCTCTTCGCCGTCACTGTTGGTCACCCTCGAGACCCGCAATCCGCTCCAGCCCGCGGCGCAGGGTGGCGACCGCCTGGTGCATCGCAACCTCCGCAGGGACCGGCTCGCCCAGCGCGACGAGGGCCTGCCAGAGCGCCTGCGAAACCTCTTCCGTGATCCCGGCCCGCCCGCGACCGCCGGCGACCAGCGTGGCAAGCGCCCGCTCGAAGAACCGCAGCGGCATCTTGCCGATCGTCGTGGCGGCGCGCGGGTTGGCATCGAGGGCCGCGTGCAGTTGCGGGTTGCGCTGCCAGAACTCGGCGAACGGTCGGAGCGCCGCCAAGCAGTCGTACACGAACGCCCCAGGTCCCGCGACGCCGGCCGCGGCGTTGCAACACTCCACGATCCGCTGGCGGAGCACGACGCCGCAGTGCCGGATTTCGAAGACCGTCTGGCCGCGCTTGTTGACCACGACCCGCCCCTCCGGGCCGCTCAGCCGCCACGGCTCGCCGAGGTCCGGCGCCCACGCCGCGCCACCGTCCAGGTACGGAGTTTCCGTCTCGCTCATAGCCACCCCCAGGCGCCGGCGAGGGCGAGTAGCAGCGCCACCGCAGCACCAATCGCACACGCCACGTTCAGCCGGTGTTCCTGCGCATCCCGCGCGTCCATCCGGGCGATCCACCTCAGGTACTCGCGGGCGGCCTCGGCGTCCGGTTGGTGCGTGTGGTTAGAGCCCAAGAAGAACTCGGCGGCCCGAGCTGCGTGGTCGAGTTCCGAAACCGAGAGCCACTCGTAGTGGCGGACGTCCGCAAACCAGAGCCAGTCGTAGAGACCCCTCATCGCACTGGCGCGATACAACCCCTCGATCGGGTCGCTCAGGCAACTCAGCGCACGAGTCCAGATGTCCGGATCCTTCGCGTTGTTCGTGGTCACACCCAACCCCGCTTTCGCGCGAAGCGCCGCGCCACCCCCACTGTGACCGGGGTCAGAGCGCTTGCCTTGAGGATCGCCGAGGGCTCCTCGATCGCCCGCAACGGAATCCAGCAGCGGTACTCACCGCCGACCTCGACCAGCACCGCGGTGTCGGTGTCGGCGACGTACGTCGCCTCGATGTACACGAAGGCAGGAGGGCGAGCCTTCATGACTCCGACCCGCAGTCCCCGGCGCGGCCGTCACGGATCTCCCGGAGCGTCTCGCTCACCTTGCCGAGGATGCCGCGCACCTGCCGCAACTCCGACAGGAGTTGCAACTCGCCTCGGGTCAACCAGGCCGCCGCCGCCGGCATCTGGTCCGAAAACAGGTTTCCGGTGTCGCCGGCGCCCGGAGTCGCCTCGTCGAGGAGCTTCGCGAAATCCAGCTCCGGCGCCCGCCTGTAGCAGCGCCACAGGAAGGCAAGCCGAAGCGTCCGCCCGTGGTGGTCCTTGCCACTACACCCGCTTCCCGACACGGGATCGACCGGCACCACGCGCACCGCTCCCGTCTTCTCGTCCACCTCGACCACCCGGATCGTTTGTTTCGACGTTCCCCCCTTGCGGTAGACCCACCCCACGACCGGGAGCAGGTGGTGCCTCGGCCCGTGGGACTTGCGCAGCACGATCGCCATGGTTTTCTCCCTTTCCCGAGGGCACCAGGTGCCCCCAGTGCCACGACCGGTTCTCACTGCGGTGCTCGGTACACAGGACGTCACCCCAGGCGTGACGCCTGATGTGCGCGGCCTCCTGCTCCACGCACATCAGGCACCACACCGACCCCTCACTCCAGCGCTCGTACAGCCGCGTCGGTGGCGGTGCCTTGGCCGGCATGCTTTCCGCTTCCCAGGCCGCCGCCTCGCCGTCCGTCATGTCGTTCAGGGGATACCCGTCGGCATCGACCGGTGTTCCGACTCCGTCCCGTGTCCTGGACGGTCCGGGACTGTCCTGGACGGGCGTCGTTGGTTTTCCGCCGTTGGAAGGGGGGATCGACTGCGAAGCAGTCGAGGGGGGTTTGGTCTTTACAGGGACAGGGACAGGGACAGGGACAGGGACAGGAAGAGACGGACAATCCGACCGCGTCCCGGACTGTCCCGGACTGTCCGGGACAAGTTCGGACGCTCGCGCCGATGAGCGAACGTCCTGGACGGGCCGCGCAGACCGTTCCAACCGCTTGCGGTACCTGTCTTTAACCCAGGCCGGCGCGTTGTCGAGTAGGTCGTGCACCTGGTAGAACCCGGGCCGCCCGGGCACTTCCTCGATGAACCCGGGTGCCGGGGGCCCGCCGCACTCGAGCATCACCCGAAAGAATTCCGCAGGCTCGCCGCGCCATCGCGCCCGGATTTCCACATCTTTTTCATCACCGAGGAACGGGTCACCGTCGCCGTAGCACGAGTGGAACATGAACTCCATCGAGCCGAGGAGCCGTCCCTCGTCCGCGTTCGGGCCGAGCAGCCAGAGCGCCCGGAGCCACTTCCGACTTTGGAACAGGTTGCGCTGGGCCATCGGTGGCCTACAGGTCGAGCCGCCGCAGGATGTCTTGCAGCCTCGTCGCGGCCTGGATCAGACGCGACTCGAATGCGAGCATCGCATCGGTCAACTGCGACCCCGGTGGCTGGCCCGGTGCGGGCTGCTCCACCTCCGGCGATGCGCCGATCCGGGGCCGGCATATGGCCTCGAGCCGATCCTCGAGCTGCGCCCCGAGCGTCTCGACCGTCAGGACCGCTTGGCCCACCCGCATGATTGAGTTCGCCAGGTCGGACCGTTTCTCGTCCCGGCCGGACTCGGTCAGGAGGTTGCCGGCTATCAACCCCACACGCCGAACCTGCTTCGCACCATCACCCATCGGCATCACACCCCCCTTTCAGAAAAGGGCATGGGCACTCGACCGGTCATGCTCCGGCGTCGGTACGACCGCACCACTCCCCCGCGGCCCGGCGCCCATGCCACGCTCACAGCTCAGAAGCGGGAACGTCCGAACCATCACGCCAGGACCGGCAACGTCACCCGAGCCCGCAGGAACGCCCCAATCGACTCCACCGCGTGGACGCGCCACGAGTCCCCGGTGATCTCGAACAGGCCCATCGCCGGCGACGCCCCGTCCTCACCCTTCCTCATCCGCAGGACGAGAGCGCTGACCGGCTGCTCGATCTCCTCGAACGTCCTGTAGGCCCGCAGCAACACTGGCGACGGGATCACCGTCGCGTGCTGCCTCTGAATGCCATCGAGCACCGACACCGTTTGCGAAACCCCGTCGTCGCTGTGGGTCACGATCGACTGAGCCGTGACGGCCGACGCCACGTCGACGACCACGGTCCAATCGAGGTCCCGAACGAACCCCGTCTGCAGCCACGTGATGAAGCGCTCCTGATCCAGGTACTGGTTGAACGGTGCCCCGTACGGTTGCCGAAACGCGCTCGCCAGGATGTTGCGCTCTGCGTCGCGCCCGCGGATCGCGGACACGACCTGCACCAAGAGCGGCGACAACACCACGATCGCGGCCGGCGTCACCAGGTCGTCAGGCACGCCCGACGTCACCGCGCTCCGCACGTCGAACCCCGCCTGAACGTAGTCCACGATCCCCTGCAGGTCGTGGACGCCCAGCGGCGTGATCGTCGGATCCGGAATGCGAGTGAACGCCGGGTTGATGTACGGAGCCCCGTCCGCTTCGATCGCCACCGGGCGACCCAGGGAGACGAGGTACTCGAAGGTCTCTTTCAGGTCCATGTCATCCCAACCCCTTCTCGCCGGCCGCAACCAGCCGCGGCGCGGCGGGTTCGGCCGGCGTCTCGCCGGTCACGGCGGCGGCCGGCGCTCCGGTGTCGTCGAACAGGCTCGCCGTCGTCCCGAGTTCCTGCGCGGCGATCCCCTGACTCGTTGCGCCGATCACGATTTGCGCCTCGAACTTCCTCCACGGCGCCAGCTTCGACGTGACCCAGTACGCGACGCTCGCGCCGCGCCGATCCTCCCGCGGCCGCAAGGTCACATGCAGGTCGATCGTGCGCGGCGCCTTCGGGTCGGTGTTCGGGTCGGTGATGTTCTCGAGGGCCTGGCGGAGCTGCTCGTCGAACTGCTCGGCGGCCGCCCCGTTACCGAGGTTCGCCAGACCAAGAAACTCCCGTGTCGCCATCATGCCTCCACTCCCGGGCCACCGCGCCTCGAGGGCAACGGGAGCCCTTTCTCACCTGTCGTCTCGCTGCTCAGCACCTCGCCCTCTACCGCCTCATCCGCACCCCCTTGTCCGGCGCCGCGCCGGCGCCTGTCGACCTCAGCACTGACCAGCCGTAGTCGCTGCCCGAGTTCCTTCGCGCCCCACGCCGACGCGCTCCGCTGGTGCGGCGCCATCCAGTCCCGCCGCGCCCGCTGGGCGAGCCGATACCGCATCCTCGTGAGCCAGTCGCGAACCCGAACCAGCGTGGACGTGTCGAGGCCGCGCACGAGTTCGCCCAGCGCAGCCCGGTCGGCCTGGCCCGGGGTCAGGAGCACCGTCATCGCGCGGCCGCGGTCAACCATCGAGAACCCGCGGCCTACTTGCTGGGGGGCCGACCCACGCACGGAGGCAACACCAGCGAACCCCGGCGCCAGGCCTCGCTGTGAACCCGGCGCGACTGCCGCTGAGCGATCAGACGACGCGACGCGGCGGCCAGCAGCCGCAACGCCACCCACTCCACGCCGTGCCAGAGGTTGTCCCTGATGATGTACGCTCGCATGATCACTCGCTTTCCGACCCGGCCGCTGCCGGGGGTCTGTAGGCCACACAGAACAGCGGCGCCACCCTGGAGATCCGCCGCCGCGCCATCTCGAGGTACTCGGGGTTCAACTCGATCCCGATGAAGTGCCGCCCCGCCCGACCGCAGACGGCACCAACCGTGCCGGAGCCGCAGAACGGGTCGAGAACCGCGTCACCCTCGCGACTCCCGGCCGCGATGCACGGTTCGACGAGCGCCTCGGGAAAGGTGGCGAAATGTGCCTCGGGAAACGCCTGCGTGGAAATCGTCCAAACGGTGTCGTGATCGCCACCGTTCGCCCGCGCCGTCTTGACCGACTCGGCGAGGCGGCGACCAGGAGATTGCGGCGCCGCGGCGGCGTTTTTCGCGCCGGGATTGAGGCCAATCCGCGCCCGCTCGCGCCGCTCACAGACGACCCCGGTGTTGTGGGCAACGGTCTCATGCGACCCGGGGCCGGTATTCCATCCTAACGGGACGGCGTAGTGCTCGGGCCGTGTAGTTACTCCGACCTCTTTGATCGCCTCCGCGTCGTAGTAGTACCGCTCCGACCTTGCCATCAGGAACAGGTACTCGTGCGCCTTGGTCGGCCTGTCCGTCACGCTCTCCGGCATCGGGTTCGGCTTGTGCCAGATAATGTCCGAGCGCAGGTACCAGCCGTCAGCCTGTAGCGCAAAGGCAACGCGCCAGGGGATGCCGACGAGATCCTTGGGCTTGAGGCCCGGGATCGGCATGCGGTTCGGCTGCACCGCAGGTCCAATGGCCGGTGGCACAGGCTGCGGGCGCCCCCGCCCGTCAACCGCGGGCCGCGATCGCCGGCCCCTGTCGTGCTTCGATCCCTCGCCGCGCCACCGCGCTCCCTGCTCACCGCCCCCTGGACAGCCGCCCACCCGCCCGGCACCCGTCGCGTAGCAGTCGCCGAGGTTCAACCACAGCGTCCCATCGCCGCGCAGCACCCGTCGCACCTCGCGGAACACCTCGACCATCCGAGCGACGTACTCCTCGGGGGTCGCCTCCAGTCCGAGTTGCCCCTCCACCCCGTAGTCCCGCAGACCCCAATAAGGAGGCGAGGTCACGCAGCACTGGACGGACGACCGCGGCAGCGACCGCAGGACGGCCAGCGCGTCGCCTTGGATGAGCTTCACCCCAACCCCCCAAGGCCCGGCCCCCCCGCCGAGGGGCCGGGTTTGGAGGAGGTAGAGCGACGCGCACAACCACACCGGCCGGCGGACCGGCGCCGAGGGCGACCCCGGCCCTCGCTGCGGGAGAACGGTCTTGCCTGAGCGCAACCGCACGGTCTGCTCATGCCGCAACCTCCGCGGCCCTGCTCGGATCGTTGGCCGAAACCAACGCTTCGACAAGCTCGGGGCAAACGCTGTTACCGATGAGGCGCACCTTCGCGGCCTTCGTGGTCGCGGCCTCCAAGTCGTAGGCGGGCGCGAAACGTCCGAACTGCGCCGCCAGGAGTTCGTGCGGCTGCAGCATCCGCATCCCGATATCGACGATCTGATAGTCGATGCCCTCCACCGTGACCAACCCGAGGCGGTGCTTTGTCGTGACGGTACGGGTCGGATCGCGTAGGTCCTGCCCCTTGTCCGGCCGACCGCTGCTCGAGTAGTACGCCGTCAGGAAAGCCCGTATCTCCGCGATGTGCTGGCCTCCCGCGGTCACGACAGGTAGCGGGGCTTCGACATCGGCGCCGCTGCACTCGCCTCGCAACTTGACGAGGGTCGCGGCCGCCAGCGCGTTGTGGTCGGCCGCGGTGATGGTGGCGAGCGGCTCGGAGGGTGCCGATCCCGGGCGCTGACCCTGGTCGCCGAAGTGCTTCGCGATGAACGCTGCCACCAACGCATCCTTCTGCCCGCCGGCGACCACGGTTCCAAGCGGCTTGTCTAGGCCGGGGGCACGCGGAGTCTGGCCCTGGCGCTCCCCATAACCCGTCTGAATGAGGGTTGGAGCAACGAGGTTGAATCGGTTGCCCTGCGTCGTGACAACACCGATGGGCTCGGCGACCCCATGCGGCCGGTTGCTGTGGTTCATTTCGACGAGAGACGGGACCACGATGCCATGACCCCGCTGCGTCGCCGTCACTGTCGTGAGTGGATCTTCCACCGACTCCACCCGCGCGTCGCGCTTCCCGTGGTTGACCTGCACCACGAACGGCCGGGGGTTGTCGAGAACGAACCGCCGGATGCCCTGAGCGATCCGCCACAGCGTCTTTTCAGCGAGCGGCCGCTCGCGCTCGAAGATCGACGGGCATGGCAGCGACCAGTCGATGCACTCGGCTGCCGGCACCGGCGGGAGCAGCCCGGCACCGTGGGTCGGCTCCGGCCACCTGATTGCCTGCCCGTCGCAGCGCGCAACGATGAACAGCCGCCTGCGGCGCGTCGGCGCGCCATACCGCGAGGCGTCCAGCACCTTGTGGTCAACGGCGTAGCCCAGCCGCTCAAGTTGGCGGCGCCACCGCAGGAAGGTGACGCCCATCTTGGCCCTCACCGGTTTCCCGTCGCGGCCGAGCGGACCCCACCCGCGGAACTCGGCCACGTTCTCGACGAAGATCACCCGCGGGCGGACTGCCTTCGCCCAACGCACGACGGCCCAAGCGAGCGAGCGGATCTCATGTTTTTTCGGAACATCGCCCTTGGCGATCGAAAAGTGAGTGCAGTCCGGCGAGGCCCAGAGTACGTCCACCGGTTGGCCGCCCGTCGCCTCCAGCGGCCTCACCTCCCAGATGTCCGCCTCGAGGTGGCGTGTGCCGGGATGGTTGGCCTTGTGGACCGCGAGCGCCACCGGGTCGTGGTTGATCGCGATGTCCACCGGCCGCCCGAGCGCCGCCTCGAGTCCAGCACTCGCACCGCCCCCGCCGGCAAAGAGGTCAACGATCAGGCCGTCAGCGCCCATCACCTGCTCCCCTGAGGCGCCGCTTGGAAAGACCCGCGAACGCTCTCAGCACCTCTTCCCGGTCCCACACCACCTCGCCGATCGCGTCGTGCGAGCGCGCGATCAACCCCGCCCGCTCTTTCGCGTACAGCGTCGCCCGGTGGATGCCGGCGAGGCGGCACATCGCGCCCGTGCGCATCCAACGTTGTGGCGCCTCGCGCTCCGCAAGCTGGCGCACGAGACCGGCGAGCACCGCCTGCTCGCTCGCAAGCTCGGCAACAGCGGCGGCAAGGCGCTCGAGGTCGGTCATGACTCCCGACTCCGCCACACCGCAAACCGGAACCGCAGACGCCACAGCCCGAGGTACACGTCCACGAACCCAAACCGGTCGATCGAGCGCGCAGTCACGGACACGTCGACGGAAAGCAGCGTCGGGGGCAAGGGGTCCCAGTAGAAGCGCGGTGGAAACCATCGGAGCGTCATGGCCGCACCCCCGGCGCCCACCGCAGCTTCTCGCGTCGCGCCGCCAGCAGCCGTCGCAGTTCCCGGCGCTCGTACCACCGCCGGACCAGCACCGGCAGGACGACCGTCAGGGACAGCGCCCCCACGACCACGAGGACCAGTTCCATCCAACCCGCGGTCACGATCCGCCCCGGTGCGAGCGGGTCACGGAGACCACCCAGGCAATCCAGGTCGTGAGAATCAGCAGGTTCATCGCCGCAAGGAAGAAGCGCACCGCGTCACCCCCCCCTTCTCGATTGCGACCGCCATCGCCCGCAGTTCGTTGCCGAACCCGCGTAGCGCGTTCACGGCGCCTTGGGCCGTGTGAAGTTTCCGGTTCGTGCGAACCGTCCAGGTCCGCGCATCGGCGATCACTTCCGTCGCGTAGCGATCGGCCAGGTCGGCCACCCGCCGCAGCAACGCCGCCTCGTCTCCCCCTGCCCCCGGCGCGGCTGGCGGCCCCCCAGGCTTGACAACGCCCTCTCGAGAACCCACGTTGTTGGCACTCACGGAGGTCATCGAAGCCACCCCCCTCACCGGCCGAGCCCAGCACCCACCAGGTACCGAAGCAGCGAGCGCAGGCGGCCCCGCAGCGGCGGCCGTGCCGGCTCCCCGCCGAAGAGATCCTCGTAGGCCAACCTCGGCTCGAACCGCCGAAGGAAAGCGAGGAGCGCAAGAACCTCCTGCCCCTTCGGGGTCCGCGCCCCCGAACACCACCGCGAGATGGTCGGCTGACTCACACCACAGGCTCCCGCGACCTCCCATTGGTCGATTTTGTGTTTTGCAAGCAGTGCTTTCAGGTCCGCCATATTCCGCTCTGGAATACATGATGGGCCGTACATTCCACTTTGTCAAGAGGGGGTGGCTTTGGACTATGCCACTGTGGTATCTAGCCTGTTAGTGATTACATCTCCTGAGTGGTCCGCCATTGTGGAGCGCTTGCGAGGTGTCCTCGCCAAGCGGGGTTTGACTCAGGCCATGCTCGCTCGTGCGATGGGGGTCAAACAACCGGCGGTTTCGCGCTGGCTGAAGGGTAGCCGTGCTCTCACCGTCACCAACTTCGCCCGAATCTGCTCAGCCGCTCGCCTTCCACCCGACCAGGTCGTCGCCGTCCTTGGTCTCACACACCTGACAACCGGCATTGCCGAAACCACGCCACCATACGGCGTAACGCCGCCGACGGTTGAAGTCACCCAGGACGGTGGTACACTCACCCTCGTGGTCCACCTCAAACCACATCGAACGCGGACGCACAGCGGGCCGGACGAGGAACCCTGATGCCAACCGCTGGGTTCTGGCGGATCGTAACCTGGCTGTCCTGGGTGCCGTTCTTCCTTGCGGCCTGCTTGATGGTCGAAATGGCGATGACCGCCGGGGATCACGTCCCGTATGATTCCACGCCAGTGATTGCACTGTTTTCGACCGTTCTGCTTGGTGCCGTTCTTCGCTGGCGCTCAATGCTGGCGATGGACGCGAGCACGATCCTCAGGGTTGCGGCGTTGCTCGCTACCCTCTGTCTTCTTCTCCCTCCGTGGCGCGTTTCCTGGAATGGCGGGCAGACCGGTGGCATGCACTATGCGCCGATCTGGAGCCGAACAATCGACACCGACCGACACGCGTTGATCGATTCCGGGGTGCTCGCCGCCGAACTCCTGGGAGTTTCCGCTGCCGCTGCACTGCTCACTTTCGCCCTTCGCATGCCAGGACAGTCACCCACCCGCATCCCCTGACCCAACCCGCCACCGCCAGGCGGATTTCCCAGTCTGCGCTATCATCCCCTCGTGCCCCGCTCCGCCCCCCGCTACCTGATTTGGAAGCACGGCGCGTGGTACGCCCACTTCCGGTGGGTGGACCCGGACGGCACGGTGCACTGGCCCTCCCCGCGATCGCCCTACACCGACAAGGCGCGCGACGAGCGCCGCGCAGCCGTGTGGGCCGGTGCCGCCCGTGGGGCGTGGATCGCCGCCCGGCAGGCCAAGCTCGCCGCTGGCGGGCGCGCCGCCGCCCAGGGTCCCACCCTCGGCGACCTGGTTGCCCTGTACGAGGCCGAGGTCGGCGGACGCACCCGGTCGTGGCCGAAGGAGCGGTTCCGCGCCACGCGCCTACTCGCCGAACTCGGCGCCGGTCGGGCGGTCGCGGAGATCACGATCCCCGACGTCGTGGCCATGCGCGACCGCCTGCAGCGCCGCGAGGGCCATCTCGAGCCCGACACCCGCACGGCCCTCGACCCCAGACCGCCCGGCCGCCCCAAGGCGAGCGCGCCGCCCCGGCCCGGCGCCCGCGCCCGCCGGCGACTCTCGCCCCGCAGCGTCAACGCCTACCTGGTGCTCCTCCAGGCCGTCATGAACTACGCCGCCCGCTCGGGCGCGGTCCCTCACAACCACCTGCGCTACGTCCCCAAGCTCGAGGAGCCGCGCGACGAGGTCCCCGCGACCCTCTCGGCCCGCCAGCTCACGGCCGTGTTCGAGGCGCTGGCCGACTGGGAGGACTGGCGCGACGGTCTGGCGGCGGACCTCCCGCGCGAGAGCCGCACGGTCGTCCCCCTGCGCGGCATCGTGCTCCTGGCCTACTACACCGCGGCGCGCCCGTCGAACTACCTCGCGATGCGCTGGTGCGACGTGCGGTGGCCGACGCGGGAGATCGTCTTCGAGCACACCAAGAACCTCCGCGCTGTCGCCATCCCGATGGAGGCGCCGTTGCTGTGCTACCTGAAAGGGATCTACACCGGCCAGCCGGCCACCGCCCAGGTCCACCCGGGCAACCGGACCACCCGGGGTCCATGGAAGGGCCTCTACCACCAGTGGCGGCGGCTGCTCGACCTCGCCAACCGCCGCCTTCCCGCCGACGAGCGGATCCCGCTCGGAACGCGCCTGTACATCCTGCGCCACACGCGCGCGACGGACTGGGCCGAGGCGGGCGTGGCGCCCAAGGTCGTGGCCGACCTCCTCGGCGACCGCCTCGAGACGGTGCAGCGGTACTACTTCGGCCGGCGGGCCAGCGCCGCCCGCTACTGGGTCGATCTCGCGGCCGAGACCCCCACCCAGCGGGCGGTCAACCGCGCCGCGCTCGGGTTGAGACCGGTATCAGGAAGGGGGTCAAGGCGGGGGTCAAAAGCTGTCGCCAACACCCCGCAAACGCGGATGCGCGCGGGCGGTCGCAAAGAGCCGATGATGTAGGTGGCGGCGGTCTTCTCCCTGAAACTCAAGGAGTTGCTGACAACGCTCTCAGCGCACCTTCAAGCCGGCAGCACGGGTTCGATTCCCGTCAGGGCCGCCACAACTTACGCATCATCGACCCCACCCAGGGTCAACGCCAGGCCCTAAAGCTGACGAAAAAAGAGCCCGCCCCGGATCACCGGAGCGGGCTCAACGCGGCGGGGAAAGGAGGAAAGCCGCCGCCAGGGGGGAACGGAACTCAGGCCGTGGTGGAGTGAGGGAAGAGCAAACCGCGCACCAGCCGGTAGAGCACATCGGTGCCCACGACCGCACCGACGATCGCCAGGAGCTCACCGGCCGTCAGCGACCCGTCTGCGACCGCGGCGGTCAGCAGCGTGCCACCGGTCACGAGCGCGTTGATGATGATCGGCCCGATACCGTGGGCCAGGAAGTTCAGGACCACCGAGAGCTGGGGTATCAAGTTCACCAGCCATTCCCATTTGGTCGCCGACTCCAGGATCTTCTTCAACCCCTGGACCACGCCCATGAACGTCGCCAGGACCGCGAGGATCCGCCCGACCGAGGCCGCATCGCCGTGCCAGATCACGAACCGGTCCGCCCACGCCTTGATGAGGTCCCACAGTCCCCCACCCTCCGGCGGTGGCGGTGGGGGCGGCGGTGTCGGCGCTACCGTGGGGATCGGCGTCGGTACGACCGTAGGCGTTGCCGGCGGGACCGGCGTCACCTGCGGGCACGGATCGGGCGACCAGGCATCCTGCCACGCCGCCACACAGCCGTTCGCGTCGAGCGAGCCGAAGACCATGACCGTCCCGGCCGGGTACGGTGGCGACATCACCCCGGTACAACACCCCGTGTACGCCTGCGCCGCACTCACCGCCACGAGTGCGATCACGAGCAGGCAGGCCAACAGTGAGACCCTGCGCATAGACTCCCTCCCTCGCCCCCTTCGGGGCCGTTGTTGGGCAGCGCCAGGCGCCTCGACGAGACGCGCACGCCACCCAGTTACTTGGCTGATTCAGGCCGAACGCCGGCCGAGCTCGGCGAGCCGGTTCCAGCCGAACAGCACGCGCTGGGGATGCTCGGGCCGCGTGCTCACGTCGACGTGGACGCACCCGCGCTCGAGCCCCACCCGCACGAAACCGACCGCCAGTGCCGCGGACACCAGCACGAACGCCCGCGCCGAACCCGGACACGCCACGTCGGCCGCCAGGCCGTAGCGGTGCGCCGACCCGCGCGACCCACCAACCTCAGCGTTGTGCGCCTCGCACCGGCACCCCGACGTGATCTCCAGGCCGCCCGGCCAGAGGTTGACGACGTCCAACGCCTGTGCCGCCGCTCGCATCGCCTCGAGGCGCACCACCAGGTCCTGCGAGACGTCGCCGGCACGCAACCCGAAACCACACCCACACCGGCACGCGAACTCCGCGGCGGTGAAGTGCGGGGAAAGGTCCATCACCCGCTTTCCTCCCCGCGCTCGACGCCGCCCGCACCACTGTCCAGCCACCGGCGCGAGAACGTCGCCCCTTGGAGCTGAGCGATCTCCCGCTCATGGCGCGAGAGCGCGTCGCGAAACTCCGAGTGCTCCCGCGCGTCCTGCTCGCCCCGCTCGACCACGGTCTGGGCGAGCGAGGAGATCTTCTCCCCTAACGCCTCAAACCTCGCGGCCTGCGCCGACGAGAACAACCGGCCGGCCAGCGCCACGGCCCCCGCGAAGAGGCTCGCCAGGAGGCCGATCACGACGAACAGCACACCAATATGCTCCGCAAGGTTGTACGGATCACCGTTCGCCGAGGCGACCACCTGAGCCAGAGTTAGCATCCCGCCTCCCCCCTTACCTAGTTCTGCGCCCGCTCCGCGGTTCGCTGTCCTCTGATCGTGTCCAGCAGGTCCGCGTCATTCCTGCCCCCTCGACTGGCGGTACTCCTGAATCGCCGCCAGCAGCTCCTCGTCCGTGCCGCCCAGGCGGCGCCAGCGTCGCAACAGCATCCGCGCGGTGAACGGTGTGCGGTCCGGCCGCGGGTCCAACGCAACGTGGGGCGTGCCGTCCCGGGTTTGGCCGTCCCTCACGTAGAGCATCCCGGACAGGCGCTCGGCCAGCGCCGTCTTGTCGCTTCGCTCGGTCTGGCGGTGGAAGACGCTGGCGAGCGGCGCGTTGCGCTCGACCGCCTGCCACAGCGGCCGGAGTTTCTGGTGCACGCCCGCCGCCCACAACCCGTTCGACAGGTCCTGCACCAGCTCGGCCTGTGGTGGCATGAACATGTCCGCGAAGAAGTTGCTGCCGTACTGGCCAGCGTGCGAGGCGGCGTACTGAAGGCGGGAGAGCATCCCGAACGTCCCGATCTCGAAGAAGTCGTTGAGCAGGCGCTGCCCGAGGTTCGTCTCCTCGCGCTTGCGGTCCTTGAACCAGTTGCGGGCGGCGATGATCGCCTCGCCCCCGACGGCGCCGGCGAACAGCATGGTCAACAGCGGCCGGACGTTCCCCGCCTCCGCCTCCGCGATCGTGTGCCCTGTTGTGCGGGCGAACTTCCGCACGTAGGTCGAGTAGGCGAAGACCAGCCGGGACAGCGGGTGAGAGATGAGCGGCGAGCGCCCGGTCGGTGACTCCGCGATCGCGTTCACCTGCTCGATCGTCTTCATGACGTACCGCGACGTGTCGGCATCGGTGGGCCCGCCCGCAACCATGCGGTCCACGTCCTCCCGCGAGAACCCCGCCTCGCGCTCGAGGTAGCGCCGCGCCGCGCCCTCGTCCTGGCCCCACAGCTTCCGCAGCGCCCCGCCGTCGCCCTTGCGGATCGCCTCGAGGCGGGAGCGGAGGTCTGCCTTGCAGGCGATCGCCGTTGCCTGGTTGATCTTGAGGTTCGCCCAGTTGAACGCGGTGAGCTTTCCCATCGTCCGGCTGGCCTTGCGAGCAACGCCCTCGATCCCCTCCGTCTGCGCCAGGTCTTGCATGAGGTCGTGCGTCAGGAACCCGAGTTGCCGAAACTCCGCCTCGGAAGCCGAGTTGATGCCGTGGGTGAAGGCGTGCATGAACCCCTGCACGGTCGGTTTCAACCCCAACCGGATCGCCACCGGGACCCAGCCACCCAGCAGGTTGGGGATGCTCGCAAGCGACAGGTTGGACATCGCCGTCGCGGCCTGCACCGTCTGGAACACCCGGTTGCCTTCGGCCCAGCTCGCCCATGGGTCGTCGTGCTCCCGGGCGCCCTGCAGGCGGTCCCACATGCGCACGACGACGGTCTCCGCCTTCTTCGGGTCCCACCCGGCGGAGACCAGCCGGTTGGCAACCTCGGTCAGGTAGGCCCGTTCCTCGGTCCCCGTGCGGCCGAACTGCTCGACGATGTTGATGCGGCGCGCCGCGGAGATGATGTGGTTCGTCAGCACCTCGGGATCGGTGTCGAGGACCTTGACCTTCTTCCCGTCCACGGTCAGGGTGCGCGGGAGGTTCTCCGCGACGCGGGCGTGCTCAAGCGACCCCTGCCGCTTCACCCCGAACTTCGGCCCACCGAGCTGCCAGAGCTGCTCGATCGTCATGCCGCGCGAGCGCGCCGCATCGACCATCGCGAGGTACAGCCGACCGCGGCGCGTCGACAGTGCCTCGTACGCGGCCTCGGTGAGTATGTGCGGCACGTAGGTCTCGGGGTTGCGCGCCTTGAAGAGGCGCGGCTGATTGCCCTCGGCGCCCAACACCTCCAACTCGAGGCGCTCGGCTTCGCGGCCGATCGCCTCGTTCGCCCTGCGCCATGCGTCCGCGAACGCCTGGGTTCGCTCGTTGGACATCGCCTTGCGGTCCTCGTACGACCAGAGGAAGTTCTCCCGCAGCCAGGCGCGATCGCCATGGGTGAGCTGGCGCTGCGCCGTCCAGATCGGGTCGAGCAGGTCCGATGCCATGTGCCGCCCGCCCCACCACGCCTTCTCGATCCGCTGGAAGAGGTCCTCGCCGACCCGGCCGGCGGCGCGCAGCATGCGCTCCGGCGGCGTCCCGCCCTCGGCCAGCTTGCGGACCATCTCCTTTGCGCTTTCGCCGAAGTCCTTGGCTCGCGCCCAGATGCCTATGCCTCGCTCGGGGGCGCCACCGCCAAGCTCGGCGCCTGGCCGGCCGCCGCCGTCCGCCGGCGCGAAGTCGTACGGGTGCGGCCCGAGCACCTTGGCCGTCTTGCCGGTCATGTTGGGCCGGCCCGCCATCCGGGCCCGCGCCTCATCGGACTCGAACAGGTCGCGCTGGTCGCCGCCCGCCGGCACGCCCGGGGCGGCCTCGCGTTCCTGGCGGTCGGCCTCGAGGCGCAGCTCCTCATCGCGGCGCGCCCGCGCCTCGTCCGGCGCCCAGAGATCGCGCTTCGCCGCTTCGTGGCCCTCGAGCTTGTTGAGCAGGACCTCCCGCTGCGCGGGCGTCAGCGCGGCGATCGCCTCATCCGTCACGCCGACCGCGCGCGCCCGCCGGCGCATCGCCTCGTCCGGGGCCGGCCCCTCCGGCCTCCGCCGGCGGGAGAACCCCGGTTCCTCCTCGACAGCGACCGGCACGCCCTCGCCGGCCCGGCCAGTGTGGATGGCGAAGTCCGCCCGCCCGTTTGGAAACTCGTCGTCGAGCGCAAGGCGTTTCGGATCCACACGAACGGCGACCACGGTCCCGTCCCCGTAACCCGTCCCGTCACGGACCGTGCTCAGGTAGACGTCCGGTTCCTGACCCACGAGCCGCCCGGTTCGGCGGATCTCGGCCGCCGCGTCCCTCGTGGTGCCGTGGTAGAGGGTCACGGTACCGTCGTCGTTGAGAGGAAGCCGGACGCCGCCGACCTCGACCGTCCGGCCCTTGACAGCCGGCTCGCCTGAGGCGATCTTCTCTACAGAGCCGTTGCTCTGGCCCCGTTCAGCGCTGGGGGGTCCGGCAGCACCCGGCGTGAGTGAACCCTCCGGGACGGACTGAGCGTTCTGCGCGCGCTCCCACAGCAACGGCTTTCCGCTGGGTTCAGCTCCGAGTCCACCGGCACTCTTGACTTTCGGCTCCTCGGCGCCAAGATTGGTCCTGC
Organism: Acidobacteriota bacterium; assembly: GCA_021818005.1. Taxonomy (GTDB): domain Bacteria; phylum Acidobacteriota; class Thermoanaerobaculia; order Thermoanaerobaculales; family Thermoanaerobaculaceae; genus RBG-13-68-16. The sequence continues at coordinate 40,005 of JAKAFI010000002.1, forward strand.
CCGCTGAAGGCCAGTGTGAGACCGGCGCCCCAGGTTCCGGCTCCCTGGGTGTACCGGCGGGCATTCCTCTTTTCATCGTGTGCTGGTCGGCGGGACTCGGTCCCTTGACACGCGGCCCTTCCGGAGCGATGTTCTCTGTAGAGCTGTTGCTCTGGCCCGAAAATGCGCCAGGGGATCCGGTAAACTCCGGCGTGGTCAACTCCGCCGGTGAGGGTCGAACGCCTCGCGCGCGCTCCCAGAGCAACGGCTTGTTCTTCAGGAACGTGCGGTTGCTGACGAATGCCGTCCTTACCGACCAGTAATCGCCCGTGAAATCCGGAGCCAGCTCCACGTACGCAACCGAGGTTCCAGGCGTCCGCTTGGCGAGGATCAACCGCCCCTCCGGTCCTCGGTAGATCTCGTCGTAGCTGTCCGCGACCTCCCGCACGAACCGCCGACGTCCGAACCGGCCCGGGTAGCCCGCTTCCGCGAGTTGCACCCGGTGCCGCTCGTCGATGTGCGAATCGGCCTCGCGTGGCAGGCGAATCGGCCCGGCGGAGCGGCCAACCTCCCGCGCCGCATCCTCCCCGATCTCACCGAGATTCCGACTGCCGGAGGCCGCCGCGACAAACCGGTCCGGCTCGGCCGGCTCTGGCCATTCCCGCCGGCGCCGGCGCGAGAACCCCGCCTCCGGCTCCCCGGAGACAGTTCGGGCCGCCTCGCCGGCGGCCCGTGGTGCTTCGCCCTCGCCCGCGCGCCGCGCGCGCAGGCGTTCCAGGACACCAGGCGGTTTGGCCTCGACACCCTCATCGCGCCGACGTCGTCGCGAGAAGAAGGACCCCTGTCCCGTCTCCTCATCCTCGGCTCGGCGCCGCGCGTCCGCCGCCTCCCGCGCCGCGGCCGCCTCGTCCGCCTCGAACAACCCGCGCTGTACTCCAACTCGCCCGGTCCTGGTGGAGGTCGCCGCCGTATCGCGTGCCACCGGCTCGAGCTGTGCCTCGTCGGCGCCAAAGAGGGCGCCTTGCTCTGTCTCGCCCTTCGGCCGCATCCCCGGCAACCACTTTGACTCCTCGCCTCGCCGCCGCGAAAGTCCCGCCTCGCCGCCCTCGCGCAGCACGGTCCGCATCCGCTCGAGGATCGAGCCGCGCTCCATCGACCGCTCTTCAGCCGCGGTCGGTTCCGCGAGGGGCGACCCCTTGTACGGCCCGGTGAGGATCTGCTTGAGGTCCTCTATGGTCGCCGTGCCGCGCTTCCAACCCATTGCATCGTCGATCTCGACGAGGGCCGTATCGGCCGGCAGGCTCGACGGCGAGCCCCGCTTGCCGCGGTACTGGAGTGGAATCGCCCAATCCTCGGTCTCGCCCTTGGGTGGCACCAGCTTGTTCCGGAACCGCTGACGCAGCCGCCAGACCGGATCGGCTTCTCTTGCGGCCGCGATGGACGCCCGGTCGGCCAGCGCCTCCCGGACGCGGGCCAGGCGCCGCGATTTGCGAACCTCCGGCGGCGCCGACTCGCGTTCGTAGCGCGCCAGCATGTCGGCGACCTGGTCGCGCAGACCCTCGAGGTCCCGCACGAACGGCTCGGTTCGGTAGTCCGGCAGGATCTTCCGCAGGATGCGATCGAGGATCTCCACGAACCGCCCGGCGACCTCCTGAAAGGCCTCCGGACTCCGCTCCATCAGCCGCTCCCAGAACGCCGGCCGGGTGAGTTGCTCGCCCGTGAAGTCCGCGAGGAACTCCTTCGGGAGATCCATCCCCTCCGTCTGACCGAAGTAGCGCCGGCCGGACCAGCCCTCGAGGTCGACACCCTCGCGCACGGCCGCAAGGAGCGGTTCGAGCAACTCCGGCCGCTCGATCTTGATCACCTCGATAAGCTCGTGCCCGGCGACCGTGTGTAGCGGTGCTTCGGCGTCGCTGAACAGGACGATTTTCGTGCGGCCTCGGCGACCGGTGGCACGATTGCGCGGACTGAACGCCATCCCGTTCAGGGGGGGCACCTCGGGCGAGGCGCGGCGCATCAGCACGGGGTCCTCCCCGTGGAACGCGCGCACCACCTCGACGGCGGCTTCTAGTTCAGGTCGGAGGGGTTCTGTTGGTTCGGCCCTGGCAACCGCTCCAGGAGGGATGTCACGGCCGAACTCGCGGGCGATGGTGCCTCGGACCTGGTTGGCGAGGATGGCATCGGCGGCGTCGGCTCCGGGTCCCGCGACCAGGTCAGGTGCTTCACCTGCTGACCCAGCATTGGGTTGATGTGGTACCACATCACGTCGTCGAACGGGTCGTCGGCCATTACCAGGTAATGTGGGTTCGCCGGCAGGCGTTGGCAAGGGCACGGCCGGCGCCGGGCGCTCGAGCGGCGCGG
>JAKAFI010000117.1 GCA_021818005.1 Acidobacteriota bacterium
GGTCGAGCTGCGCCCCGAGGTGATCACGCACCACGTCGAGCTCGGGCTTTCGCTGGCCGCGGCGAGACGCTGGGGCGAAGCCGAGGCGCAGTTCGAGCGCGCGCTGGCGCTGCCGACCGGCTGGGTGACCGACGACCACTACCGGGCGATCGCGCGCCGGGAGCTGGTGCGGGTGCGGTCCCACCTCCGCTGAACCGGGCGCCCGCGCGCCGGGCCGGCCGCCGGTGCTAAGGTTTCATCCATGCCCACGGCATCCAGCGGGTCGAAGCGCGGCGGCGCGGCGCCTCCCGCGCCGCCCCGGCCGCGCATCCTCGCCGTCGGCCGCGCGCTTCCCGAGCACTGGGCCGACCAGGAGACGCTGATCGCGGCGTTCCGCGGCGCCTGGGCGGGGGCGCACTTCAACGTCGAGAGGCTGGAGCAGCTGCACCGCGCCGTGCAGGTATCCGGGCGGTACCTGGCGCTGCCGCTGGCCGCGTACCGCGACCTCACCTCGTTCGCCCGCCGCAACGACGCCTGGATCGCGGCCGCGACCGATCTCGGCGAGCGCGCCGTCCGCGAGGCGCTGCGCCGCGCCGGGCTGGCGCCGGCGGACGTCGGTCACCTCGTCTTCGTCACCACGACCGGGATCGCGACGCCGAGCATCGACGCCCGGCTCGTCAACCGCCTCGGGCTGCCTCTCGGGGTGCGGCGCTCGCCGCTGTTCGGCCTCGGTTGCGCCGGCGGCGCCGCCGGCCTCGCGCGCGCGGCCGACATCCTCTGCGCCCACCCCGCCGAGGTCGCGGTCGTGCTCTCGGTCGAGCTGTGCTCGCTCACGCTGCAACGGGACGACGTGTCGATCCCCAACATCATCTCCTCCGGGCTGTTCGGCGACGGCGCCGCGGCCGTGGTCCTGGCGGGAGGCGCCGGAGCCGCCGCGGAGCGCAGCGCCAGCCCGTTGGTGGAGGCCACCGGCTCGGTGTTCTACCGCGACACCGAGCGGGTCATGGGGTGGGACGTCGTCGAGTCCGGGTTCAAGGTCGTGCTCTCGGCCGGCGTGCCGGAGGTCGTGCGGGCCAACGTGCGCGCCAACGTGGACACGTTCCTCGCGGCCCACGGCCTCGCGCGCGGCGACGTCCGCCACTGGATCGCGCACACCGGCGGCCCGAAGGTGCTGGAGGCGTTCGAACGGGCGCTCGAGCTGCCGGCCGGGGCGCTCGACCGCTCGTGGCGGTCGCTGCGCGAGACCGGCAACCTCTCCTCGGCCGCGGTGCTGTTCGTGCTCGGCGCGCTCCTCGACGCCGGCGAGGCCGCCGGCGGCGACCACGGTCTGTTGCTGTCGATGGGGCCAGGGTTCTGCGCCGAGCTGGTGCTGCTGCGATGGTGAACTCGACCGCGCTCTACGTGGGCTTCCTCGCGCTCCTCTACCTCGAGCGCGGCGCCGAGCTGCTCGTCGCCCGGCGCAACACGAGGCTCACGCTCGCCGCCGGCGGGGTCGAGAGCGGCCGCGGCCACTACCCCGTCATGGTCGCCGTGCACGCGGCGTTCCCCCTCGCCTGCGCCGCGGAGGTGCTCGTTCTGCACCGCCGGTTCCCGGGCGCCGTCGGGTTCGCGGCGCTCGCGGTCGCGCTCGGCGCCCAGGCGCTGCGCTGGTGGGCCGTCGCGGCGCTGGGCCGCCGCTGGAGCACGCGCGTCGTGGCCGTCCCCGGCGCTATGCCGGTGACCTCGGGGCCGTACCGCTTCCTGCGCCACCCCAACTACCTCGCCGTCATGCTCGAGGCGGCGGCGGTGCCGCTGGTCCACGGCGCGTGGATCACGGCGGTCGTGTTCGTGGCCGCCAACGCGGCGCTGCTCGCCGTCCGCATCCCGGCCGAGGAGCGCGCCCTCGGGTCCGCCTGGGCGCGCACGTTCGCGGCGCCGCGGCGAGCGGCGGGAGTGCGCCGTGGCTGAACTGCGCGACGAGATCCTCGCCGAGATCCGCCACATCTTCGCGACCCAGCTGGAGCGACCCGGCCCGGTGGAGCTGCACCACGCCCTGGCGAGCGACCTGGAACTCGACTCGATGGGAGCGCTCGTCCTCGCGGTCGGCCTCGAGGACAGGTTTCGCGTCAGGCTCGACGGCGCTGACGCCGGCGTCGTCGTCTCGGTCGCCGACCTCGTCGCCGTGGTCGAGCGTGCCCTCGCGGCGGGAGGGAGCGAGGACCCCGCCGGTGAGAGCGGAGGATCGGCCGAATGATCGGCCCGCCGGCCCCCGCGCCCCGCCACCCCACGGTCAACGCGGCGCTCGCGGCGGCCGCGGCCGGTGACGCGGCGATCACCTTCGTCGACCTGGCCGAGCGGGAGACGGCCATCCCGTTCACCGAGGTCCACGCCCGCGCCCGCCGCGCCGCCGCTGTTCTCGCCGCGCACGGCGTCGAGCGCGGCGACCGGGTCGCGATCGTCCTCCCGACCTCGCCCGCGTTCCTCGACGCGTTCTTCGGCGTGCTGCTCGCCGGGGCGGTCCCGGTGCCGCTCTACCCGCCGCTGCGCCTCGGGCGCCTGCCCGAGTATCACGCCGCGACCGCGGCGATGCTGACCGCCGTGGCGGCGCGCCTCGTGGTCGCGGACGGCCGCACGCGGGTGCTTCTCGGCCCCGCCGTCGAGCTCGCGCGGCCGCCTCTCGGCTGCCTGCGCGCAGACCGGCTCGCGGCCGGCGGCGCCGCGGCGCCGGGGGCCGAGCCGCGCCCCGCCGACCTGGCGCTGATTCAGTTCTCCTCGGGCTCCACGGCCGACCCGAAGCCGGTCGCGCTGTCGCACGCCAACGTGATGGCGCAGCTCGCCGTGCTCGCCGCCCTGCTGCCGCCGGAGGGAGGGGCGCCGCAGATGGGCGTCTCGTGGCTGCCGCTCTACCACGACATGGGGCTGATCGGCTGTCTGTTGCTCGCCGTCTACGTTCCCGGACCGCTCGCCCTGATCCCGCCCGAGAACTTCCTCGCGCGGCCGGCGCTCTGGCTGCGGGCGGTCGCCCGCCACCGGGCGACGGTGTCGGTGGCGCCGAGCTTCGGCTACGAGGTGGCCGCCAAGCGCGTGCGCGACGAGGAGCTGGCCGGTTGCGACCTCTCGAGCTGGCGCCTGGCCGTGTGCGGCGCCGAGCCGGTGCCGCTCGCCGGCCTGGAGCGTTTCGCCGACCACTTCGCGGGACACGGTTTCGACCGGCGCGCTCTCTGCCCGGTGTACGGTCTGGCGGAGGCCACGCTCGCCGTCACGTTCACGCCGCCCGGCCGCGGGCCCGCGGCGCTCGGCGTCGACCCCGTCCGCCTCGCGGCCGCGGGCGAGGCCGCGCCGGGACCGCGCCCGATCGTCTCGATGGGCGCTCCCGTCCCGGGCACCGAGGTGCAGGTGCGCGGCGAAGACGGGCGCGAGCGCCCCGAGCGCGTGGTCGGGCGCATCGTCGTCCGCGGGCCCTCTGTGATGACCGGCTACTTCGGCCGGCCGGACGCGACCGCTGCGGTGCTCGCGGGCGGCGTTCTCGACACCGGCGACCTCGGCTTCGTCGCCGGCGGCGAGCTGTACGTCTGCGGGCGGGCCAAGGACGTGGTCGTCGTCCGCGGCGCCAACCACGCGCCGCAAGAGTTCGAGGAGTGCCTGACCGGGGTCGCGGGCGTGCGGACGGGGTGCGCGGTCGCGCTCGGGTTCGTCCCGGACGGCGTCAGCGGCGAGCAGCTCTTGGTGCTCGCCGAGCGCTCCCGCGACGGGGGCGGCGACGACGGCACCGCGGACCGGATCCGGCGCGCCGTCGTTGAGCGGACCGGCATACTCCCGCACACCGTCCGTCTGCTCGCGCCGGGGACGCTGCCGCGCACCTCCAGCGGCAAGCTGCGCCGGGCGGAGGCGCTGCGCCGGTTCCTCGCCGGCGAGCTGACGCCGCCGGGGCCGACCGGCCGCGCGCGTCTCGCCGTCGCGGCGGCGCGGTCGGCGTTCGCCTTCGCCCGGGTGAGGTGGAGCCATGGCCGCTGACGTCGATGTGGCCGTCGTCGGCGCCGGGCCCGCCGGCCTCGCGACCGCGATCGCGGCCGCCGAGGCGGGCCTCGCGGTCGTCGTCTGCGAGCGGGCAAGCGCGCCGCCCGACAAGGCGTGCGGCGAGGGGCTGATGCCGGCGGGCGTGCGCGCGCTCGCGGCGCTCGGGGCGCGGGAGCTGGTCGCTCCCGAGGAGTGCGCGCCGATCGAGGGCATCTGCTACGTCGCGCAGGACGGCTCGCGCGCCGCCGGCGCGCTGCCTTTCCCCGGCGGGCTCGGGATCCGCCGCACCGCGCTGGCGGCGGCGCTGGCGCGTCGCGCCGAGCTGTGCGGCGTCGAGCTGCGCTGGGGGTGCGTGGCGGAGGGTTACGCCGCCGGGCCGGGAGCGGTCACGCTGCGCACGAACGCGGGCGATCTGGCGGCGGGTGTCGTGGTGGCCGCCGACGGCCTGCACTCCCAACTCCGCCGCGCCGCGGGCCTGGAGCGGCCCACACGCGCGGCGGCGCGCTTCGGGCTGCGCCAGCACGTGCGCGTGCCGCCGTGGAGCCGCCACGTCGAGGTGCACCTGGCGGAGGGGGCCCAGGCGTTTCTCACGCCGGCGGGGACCGCCCGAGTCGGGGTCGCGTTCCTGTGGGAGAAGGGGTTGCTGGAAGGCCCGGTCTCCTTCGCTCGGCTGCTCGAGCGCTTCCCCGCTGTGGCCGAACGCATCGCCGGTGCCGCGGAGGACTCGCGCCCGCGCGGCGCCGGCCCGCTCGCCCAAGCCGTGCGGGCGCGCACCGCCGACCGGTTCGCGCTGGTCGGCGACGCCGCGGGGTACGTGGACGCGATTACCGGCGAGGGGCTCTCGCTCGCCTTGGTATGCGGCCGAGCGCTCGGCGAGAGCCTGCCGGAGGCGCTCGTGCGCGGCGCCTCGCGCGCGGCGCTGGCGCCGTACGAGCGCTTCGCGGCGCACGAGTTCCGGCGCTACGCGCTCGTCTGCCGCACGGTGCTGGCGCTGGCGCGGCGGCCGTCTCTCCGCCGCCGCGCGCTGCACGTCCTCGGCCGTCACCCGCGCCTGTTCGACCGCCTCATCGCCCTCTCCCTCGCGTAGCGGCAACCGACCGCCGCGACGCCAGGTTCGTTCGCGGACCACGGACCCCGGACCACGTCTCTCTTCTTCTTGCGGACCCCGGACCACGGACCCCGGACCACGTCTCTCTTCTTCTTGCGGACCCCGGACCACTGACCACGGACCACGTCTCTTCTTCTACGGCTTCACCGCGCTCTGCTGCCCGGCGCCGGGGAACGTGACGAAGCGCAGGGGCCGGCGCGGCCGCAGGCCCGCCTCGCGCTGCCACACGGCGATCTCCGCCACGGACAACGTTCCGGACTCGCTCGTCATCGCGAAGTAGAGATCCGCGAGCGCGCCGAGTTGGCCGCCGGTGCGGGCCGTCGCGGGCGCGAACAGCTCCTGGACCACGAGGACGCCGCCGGGGCGCAGCGCGAGGGCGGCCCGGCGAACGAGGTCGCGGCCCTGCGCCGGATCGAAGTGGTGCAGCAGGTTCGACGCCAGGATGAGGTCGAACGCCGCCGCGCCGAGGTCGGCCGCGCGGGCGTCGCCGGCGCGGAACTCGATGCGGCCGCCGAGCCCGTCGGGTGCCGGCGCCTGGGCCAGCGCCTCGGGGAGGTCGAGGACCACGGCGGTGAGCGCGCGGTGGCGGCCGCAGAGCGCGGCCGCGTAGTGGCCGTGCCCGCCGCCGAGGTCGAGCATCGTCCGCGCCTGCCGCGGCACCGGCGTCCGCCACGCCACCTCGCGGGCGAGCACGGTGGCGAGAGAGCGCATCCCGCGCTGGTAGGCGCCCCACTGCTCGGGCGACATCGCGGCGTGGATGTCGAGCGGCCGGCCGGAGGCGAGGAAGCGGTCGAGCCCGGCGATCCACGGCCACTCCGTGAAACGGAAGAGGACGTTCTCGCGCAGCGAGTTCGGGGAGTCGGCGAGCAGCCAGCGGCGCGCGTCCGGCGCCAGCGCGTAGCGCCCCCCGGCCGAGCGCACGTAGCGTGCCGTCTCCAAGACGACGAGCAGGGCGGCGGTCGGGCGCGTCGCGGTGGCGCACCGCGCCGCGACCTCGGCTGCGCCGAGCGGTCCCGCCGCGAGCGCCTCGAACACGCCCGCCCTCGTCGCCACCATCACCGCCTGGGCGAGGAGAACCGTGCCGTGGGTCTCGAGCAGCGGCCGCGGCCCGAGCCGCAGCCGGACGGCCAGGCGCTCCAACAAGCTCTCCCCGACCGCGCCGATCCTCATCGGCTCTCCCTGCGGCCGCCCGGCGCCGCGGACGGCCGCGGCTGCCCTAGTGCACGAGGGTGAACGATCGCGACCAGCGCGTGCGGGTGAAGAAGTGCACCGCGATCGAGGCGAGCTGACGCACGCGGTCGCCCCACCCGTGCCACTCCTGCGAGTTCGGCTTCGCCTCGTACGACCAGTAGATGAACAGCGCCCGGCCCTTGAAGTAGTCGCGCGGGACCGGGCCCCAGTAGCGCGAGTCGTAGGAGTTGTCGCGGTTGTCGCCCATGCAGAAGACGAACCCAGGCGGCACGGTCACCGGGCCCCAGTTGTCGCGGCGGCGCGCCTGCTCGGGCACGAACGGGCTGTCCGGGTAGGTGACCGGGTCCTTGTGGATCGCGTACGGGTTGACCTCCTGCTTGCCGTTGATGAACAGGACCTTGTCGTGCATCTCGAGGACGTCGCCGGGGATCCCGACCGCGCGCTTGATGAAGTCGCGCTCGGGGTCCTGCGGGTACTTGAAGACGACGACGTCGCCGCGGCGGACGTCGCGGTACGGCATCAGGCGGTCGAGCGGGGTGTTCCAGTGCGGCGCGTAGATGAACTTGTTGACGAACAGGTGGTCGCCGATGAGGAGGTTGTCCTCCATCGAGCCGCTCGGGATCTTGAACGCCTGCGCGACGAAGGTGCGCGCGAACAGCGTGAAGATGACCGCCACCAGGATCGCCTCGTAGTACTCCCGGAACACGCGTCCTTGACTCATGTCTCCACCTTGAGGACGGCGAGGAACGCCTCCTGCGGGATCTCGACCTTGCCGAGCCGCTTGAGGCGCTTCTTCCCTTCCTTCTGCTTCTCGAGCAGCTTGCGCTTGCGCGTGATGTCGCCGCCGTAGCACTTGGCGAGCACGTTCTTGCGCAGCGCCTTGACCGCTTCGCGGGCGATCACCCGGTTGTGGATCGCGGCCTGGATCGTCACTTCGAACAGCTGCCGCGGGATCATCTCCTTGAGTTTGGCGGCGAACGCCCGCGCCTTCACGTAGGCGCTGCCGCGGTGGACGATCAGCGCCAGCGCGTCGATCGGTTCACCGTTGACCAGCAGGTCGAGCTTGACCAGGTCACCCTCGCGATAGCCGGCGAAGTGGTAGTCGAGGGAGGCGTAGCCGCGCGACACGGACTTCAACTTATCATAGAAGTCGAGAACGACTTCCGCGAGCGGCAGGCGGTACTCGAGCAGCACGCGGCCGCGCGCCAGGTACTCGAGCTTGACCTGCTCGCCGCGGCGGTCCTGCACCAGCTTGAGGATCCCGCCGAGGTAGCTGTCCGGCGTCAGGATCGTCGCGTGGATCAGCGGCTCCTCGATCGTCGCGATCGTGCCGGGGTCGGGGAGCTGCGCCGGGTTGGTGACCTCGACGACGTCGCCGGTTGTGGTGAGCACCCGGTACGCGACGCCCGGGGCGGTGGTGATCAGCTCGAGGTTGAACTCGCGCTCGAGGCGCTCCTGCACGATCTCCATGTGCAGCAGGCCGAGGAAACCGCAGCGGAAGCCGAAGCCGAGCGCCTGCGAGGAGTCGGGCTGGAAGGTGAACGCCGAGTCGTTGAGCGAGAGCTTCTCGAGCGCCTCGCGCAGCTCGCCGAACGCCGAGGAGTCGAGCGGGTAGAGGCCGGCGAACACCATCGGCTTGGCTTCGACGAATCCGGGGAGTGGCTCGGCCGCGGGGCGGGTGTCGTCGGTGACGGTGTCGCCGATCCGCACCAGGCGCAGGTCCTTCAGGCCGGCGAACAGATACCCCACCTCGCCGGCGCCGAGCTCGGCGGCGGGCTCGGCCCGCGGCGTGAACGTGCCCAGCTCCTCGACGCCGGCCTCGCGGTCCACCCCCATGAAGCGGATCGCCTGGCCGGTCGCGAGGCGGCCGTCAACGACCCGCACCAGGCAGCGCACCCCCTTGTAGGCGTCGTACGACGCGTCGAAGACGAGCGCGCGCAGCGGCGCGTCGGGGTTGCCGCGCGGCGGCGGGACGCGCTCGACCAGCGCCTCGAGGACGTCGGGGACGCCGACGCCGGTCTTGGCCGAGATCGTCAGCGCGTTGCCGGCGTCGAGGCCGATGACCTGCTCGATCTGCTCGCGCACGCGGTCGGGCTCGGCCGACGGCAGGTCCACCTTGTTGAGCACCGGCACCAGCTCGAGCCCCTGGTCGACGGCGAGGTAGGCGTTGGCCAGCGTCTGCGCCTCCACCCCCTGCGAGGCGTCGACCACGAGGAGGGCGCCCTCGCACGCCGCCAGCGAGCGCGAGACCTCGTAGGAGAAGTCGACGTGGCCGGGGGTGTCGATCAGGTTGAGGACGTACGCCTCCCCGTCGCGGGCACGGTGGTGGAGGGTGACGGTGTGCGCCTTGATCGTGATGCCGCGCTCGCGCTCGAGGTCCATCGAGTCGAGCACCTGCGCCATCATCTCGCGCGCCGACAGCGCCCCGGTCAGCTCGAGCAGGCGG
>JAKAFI010000118.1 GCA_021818005.1 Acidobacteriota bacterium
GAGCGCGGCCGTGGCAAGCTGCGCGTCCCAGGCGTCGGGGAACCCCGCCGCCGGCGCCGCGAGCACCGCGGCCGCGACGGCGCCGGCGCCGCGCCGGAGGCGGCCGGGGCGGCCGCGCAGCGCCGCCAGAGCGCCGGCGAGGGCGGCCACGTCGGCTGCGTGCCGGTACCCATCCCAGTCCGGGAAGAGGACCGGCACGGCGCCGATGCGCACCGCGGCGGCAAAGGCGCGCGCGGTCCCCGGTCCGGCGAGGAGCCGGCCGAGCTCGTCGCACACCCGCTCGCGCGCGACGCCGCGCAGGCCCCGGGCCGCGCCGGCGAGCAAGCGCTCGCTCTCGCCGGTCAGCCGGAAACCGGGGTGGGTCGCGAGCAGGCGAACGCCGCGCAGCACGCGCAACGGGTCGTCGCGCAGGTTCTCGGCTCGGATCACGCGGAGCGTGCCTGCCGCGAGGTCGTCGAGGCCTCCGGTAAGGTCGAGCAGCGGCCCGCGGGGCAGCCGCCAGAAGATCGCGTTGACCGTGAAGTCGCGCCGCAGGACGTCCCGCTCGATCCCTTCCGTGATCCCCCAGACGTCGAGCTGCAGCCGCCTGGTCACCACCCGCCAGGTCACCAGCGGCGGCCGGCCGAGCGGAAAGCAGCGGCCGCGGAAGCGGCGGGCGAGCGCCGCGGCGGCCTCGCCCGGATCCGCGGTGACGGCGAGATCGAGGTCGTGCGTCGGCCGGCCGAGGAGGCGGTCGCGCAGCGCGCCTCCGGTGAGGAACACGTCGCCGGCCCCCGCGAGCCGGCCGACCGCCCGCAGCAGCGGGGAGGCGAGGAGGCGCCGGGCCGCCTCGACCGTGGTCATCCCTCGCCCGTCCACACCGGCAGTTCGACGAAGAATGTGCTTCCCGCCCCGAGAGCGCTCTCCGCCCAGGCACGGCCGCCCATCGCGAGCGCCAGACGGCGCACGATCGCCAGGCCGAGCCCCGCGCCCTCGGCCGGCCGGCGCCCGGGCACGCGGACGAACTCGTCGAAGATGCGGGGCAGGTGCTCGGGGGAGATCCCGACGCCGGTGTCGCGCACGCACACCACGGCGCGGTCGCCGTGCGCCTCGACGCTCACTGCGACCTCGCCGCCCGGCCCGGTGTACTTGAGGCCGTTCTCGACGAGGTTGCGCAGGATCTGGCCGAGGCGCTCGCGATCCGCCCGCAGGTCGACCTTGACGGAGGCGGCGGCCGACAGGGAGACCCGGGCTGTCGCAGCGACGGGGCGCAGCTCGTCGAGCACGCCGGCCACCACCTCTGCGCTCGGCACCGGGCCGAGCGCCAGCGGCAGACGCCCCGCCTCGAGCGCCGCGAGGTCGAGCAGCCCGTCGATGAGGCGCTGGAGGCGGCGCGCACCGACGGTCGCCGCCTGCAGGAACTCGCGCTGCTGGTCGGAGAGGCCCGCCGCGAGATCGTCGGCGAGCGTTTCGAGGTACGAACGCATGATGGCGAGCGGCGTCTTGAGCTCGTGAGCGGCGTCGGAGACGAAGCGGTCGCGCATGCGGGCGTACTCGGCCAGGAGCGTGTTCGCCTGCTCGAGCTCGTGCAGCTTCTCGGCGAGCGTCCGACGGATCGTCCGCTCGCGCGCCCGCCGGCCCGCCTCCGGGTGCGGCTCGATGAGGATCAGGCGCCGGTCTCCGGTCAGACGGCTGGACCACGCCAGCACGTTGAGCGCGCCCTTGGCCGCCGTCACCTGCGCGTCCCAGCGCGCGGCGTTCGGCTGCGCCTCGCGGGGGACGAGGCGCAGCGCAAACGCCTCGTCGTGCGGGACGGGCTCGTGTCCGCGCAGGAGCCGCCCGGCGCGGACGTTGGCGCGCTGGACGTTGTCCGCCGCGTCGAGGATCAGCGCCGGCAGCGGCAGGAGGTTGAGAAGGTACGTCGCATCGGGCGTCGCCGGCGGCGGCGGCGTCATCCCGAACTGGCGCGCCACCTCGCTGGCCGGGAGGCGGGAGAGACGGTGCACGAGCAGGTGCGCGGTCAGCGTGGTGAGGGCCAGCAGCTCGTCGGGGACCGGCTCGTGGAACGCCGCCTTGAGCACGGCTGGCTCCGAGCCCGGGGTCGCCACGAAGACGGGGTACGCGGCCAGCCCGCGCACGCCGGCCGACTCGATCAGCGCGCGCGCCTCGCGCAACTCGGCGGCGCCGAGATCGCGGGCGATGTACGGCACTCCGGTCCGGCGCACCTCGCGGAGTTCCGGGTAGCGCTCGGACTCGACCACGAGGTCGAGCGTCTCGTGGCCGGCGGAGCTGGCGAACACCCGCCAGCGCCCGGCCGTCTCCGGCGTCAGCACGGAAACCCGGGCCGCGGCGACCATCCGGGTGAGGCCGGCGAGCGCCGAGTGCAGGATCGCCGCAACCTCGCCTCGCGCCAGCAGCTCGATCGCCACCTCGCCGGCCGCCGCCGCGCCGGCCGGCGAGAGCCGGGCCCGGGCGGAGCGACAGACGGGGCATTCCGGGGGGTCCTGCGGCGGAAACCACGTGACGGCGGAGATCCCTTCGAGCATAGTCTTCGCGAGCGCTTACGTCGTATCGTAGCACGGCGCTGATTGTCTCGCCGGCGACCGCGGCGGTGCGGAAGACCGTGCCGACAAGCTCGGACGCCGATCGAGGCGTGTTACGATCCGTTGCGATCGGGTCCGCGCCCGGGAGCGGCTGCGCGCGAGGGGTGGGGCCGCTTTCCCGAGACGGCTCGGAACGGTCGCCGGGGGGACGTGGGCCCAGTGGGTGGCACGAGGGAGGAGAGCCGGTGACGGGCGCGATCCTGCTGGCGCTCGCTCTCGCGGGCGATCGGCCGGTCACCGGGACGCTCGCCGGCGGGGCGCGGGCCGAGTGGCGCCGCGGCGAGGCCCCGGAGCTCCTGGTCCTGCCGCGCGCGGGCGAGGGGTGGTCGCAGCTCGCGAGCCGTTTGAGCTCGGGCGCGAGCCGCGCGCCGGAGCTGCGGGCGGCGAACGACGGCCTCGCGGCGCCGCTCGCGGGTGTCCGGGTGCGGGTGCCGTGGGGGTTGCTGCGGCCCGCACTGCGGGTGGAGGCGGTGCGCGCGCTCTTCCCCCGCGACCGCAGGGTCGCCGCCGGCTGGGAGCACGAGGTCGTGGCGCCGTGGGACGGCGACGCCGAGTCGTGGTGGGAGCTGGCCGAGTGGTTCTGCGGTGAGGGCTCGCTCTACTCCGAGCTGCGCCAGGCCAACCCCACGCTCGACCTCTACCCGGAGCGCGGGAGCCGGATCCTGATCCCGGCGGCGGTGTTGCTCCCGGAGTTCCGGCGGGTGCCGGCGGTGCCGGAACGGGAGGCGCCGCCCGCGGCCGTCACCCCGGTCGCGGCGGTCGGAACGCCCGCGCCGGCTGCAACGCCGCCTCCCGCCGCGCCGCGGGAGCGCTCCGCCGCGCCGGCGGCCGCCGGCCAGCTCGAGTATCGCGACGGGGAGGCGATCTACCGCCTGCGGCCGGGCGAGGCGCTGTACTCGGCGGTCGTGGTGCGCTTCACCGGACAGCTCCACGCCGCCGACGTGAACGCCACGGCGCTCGAGATCGCCAGGCGCTCGGGGATCGCGGACGTGACGGCGATCCCGGTCGGCTACCCGGTCCGCATCCCGTTCGACGACCTGCTGCCCGAGTTCCTGCCGGCGGGCGACCCGCGCCGGGCCGCGTGGGAGAAGAACCGGGAGGAGCTGGCGGCGATCAGGCGCGTGATCCGCGCCGCCAACCTCGACGGGATCCAGATCATCCTCGACGCCGGCCACGGCGGCGCCGACACCGGTGCGGTGGTGGACGGCGTCTGGGAGAGCACCTACGTCTACGACGTCATGAGCCGCGTCAAGCGGGTGCTCGAGCAGCAGACCAAAGCGACGGTGTGGACGACCGTGAGCAACCCCGAGTTCAGCCGCGCCAACCTCGAGCGCGACGTGCTCCCCAACGAGCGCGACCAGCGCCTGCTGGTGCAGCCTCCGTACGGGTTGGCCGACCCGACCACCGGAGTGCACCTGCGCTGGATCCTCGCCAACTCGCTGCTGCGGCGGCTCGAGAAGCAGCACGTCAACCCGGAGCGGGTGGCGTTCGTCTCGATCCACGCCGACTCGCTGCACCCCTCGGTCCGCGGCATGATGGTCTACGTGCCGTCGCGCGTGCTCCGCGGTTCGCGGGCGCCGTGGCAGCCGGCCTCGTACCGGTGCCGCGAGACGCGCTCGTTGTCCACGCCCCGTTTCTCGCCGGTGTTCCGCTCGCGGGCGGAAGCGCTGTCCACCCAGCTCGGGGAGGCGATCGTGCGCTCCGCCGAGCGCTTCTCGATCCCCGTCCACCCCTACCAGCCGGTGCGCTCGTCCGTGCTGCGCGGCGGCTCGCGCTGGGTCCCGGCCGTGCTGCGCTACACCCTGGTGCCGTCGGCGGTGCTGATCGAGATCTGCAACCTCAACAACGAGCAGGACCGCAAGGACCTGCTCAGCTGGCGGTTCCGGGAAAAGCTGGCGCACGCCATCGCCGCCGGCCTCGCGGAGGGCTTCTCGCGGTGAGCTGGCGGACGGCCGCCGCGCTGGCCGCGGCCGTCGTGGCGGTCTCGTTCGGAGCGCCGCTCGCCCGCCTGACCGACGCGGCGCCGCTCGCCGTGGCGATGTGGCGGATGACCCTGGCGGCGGCGATGCTCGCCCCTTGGTCGACGCTACAGCCGGGGCCGAGGCTGCCGGCCCGGCACCGCCCCCAGGCGCTGCTGGCCGGCGGTCTCCTCGGGATGCACTTCGGGCTGTGGATCCCCTCGCTGTGGCTCACCAGCGTCTCTTCGTCGGTGGTGCTGGTGTCGACCCAGCCGCTGTGGGTGCTCGCGCTGTCGCCGTGGCTGCTGCGGGTGCGAATCGGCGGCCGCAACCTCGCCAGCGTCGCCGTCGCCCTGGCCGGCGTCGGGATCATCGCGGGCGGTGATGTCACCTTCGCGCGGCACGCGTTGCTCGGGGACGTCATGGCGTTCGCCGCCGCCGGTTGCATGGCGGGGTACCTGATCGTCGGCAAGAAGCTGCGCGCCGACGTCCCGTTGCTGCGTTACCTCGGCGTGGTGTACGGCGGGGCCGCGCTGACGTTGATCGCGGCGGTCGCTGTCCTGGGCGTGAAGCCGTGGCCGGCGACGGCGGTCGCGTGGCTGCCGCTACTGGCGATGGCCGCGGTGCCCACCCTGGTCGGGCACACGCTCCTCAACTGGGCGCTCGCTCACACCCAGGCGTACCGCGTCAACCTCGCCGTGCTGTTCGAGCCGGTCGTCGCCTCACTCCTGACGTGGGCGTTCGTGGGCGAGGCACCGCCTCTCCACGTGGTGCCGGGCGCGGTGCTGGTGCTCGGTGCCATCGCGCTCGAGTTCGCGCCCGAGGCGCGCGCAGCTACTCGACCGTGAACTTGTAGGAGGCGAGTAACTTGCCGCTGGCGTCGCGGACCTCGAGCCGCCACGGACCGGTCATATTGCTGGAAACCGTGATGTTGGACCACGTGCGCCAGTGCTCCGCCTTGACGGGCAGGTCCACGTGCCCGAGCTCACGGTCGCGGTAGAACCAGACGTGAACGATCTTGTCGGGGACGTGGCTGACCTGCGAGAAGCCCCACAGCTTGCCGACGTTGGCGGGGAACCGGAGCGCCGCTCCCTCACAGGCGTTGTTCTCGATCGCCGTGCACACGGCGGCCGTGGCGGCGGGCGTCTCTCCGGCGGCGGCCGCAGCCGCGCCCGCGACGAGTAGCAGGGCGAGACAAGAAAGCACTGTTCTCATCTTCTACCCCCTCCTTCTGCGATGGTAGCGCAACTCGGGCGCGGCCGGGTAGCGCCGTGTGTTACGATGAGGCCCCGATGCGAGCCGGTTCCCGAGTCCCCAAGGAGGCCCCATGACCAGGGTTCAGGTCCTCGACACGCGCGGAGTGTCGCGCGCACTGGAACGGATGGCCGCGGAGCTGATCGAGCGCGTGGGGGACGAGAAGCTGCTCTACCTGGTCGGGGTGCAAACCCGGGGCGTTCCGCTGGCGCACCGCCTGGCCGGGATGATCGCGGCGGCGACCGGTCACGAGCCGCCGGTCGGCGCCCTCGACATCGCCCTCTATCGTGACGACGTCGGTCCCTGGCGCGCGGCACACCAGCAACCGGTCCTGCGCGCGACGGAACTGCCGGTGTCGGTCGACGACAAGGTCGTCTGCCTGGTCGACGACGTCCTCTACACCGGCCGGACGGTGCGCGCGGCGCTCGACACGTTGATGGACTACGGCCGGCCGCGCGCCATCCGTCTCGCGGTGCTCGTGGACCGCGGCCACCGTGAGCTGCCGATCGCGGCCGACTTCGTGGGGCGCACGGTGCCGACCGCGCACAGCGAGGACGTCCAGGTCCGTGTCCGCGAGTGCGACGGGGAAGAGGGCGTGTGGCTGGCAAAGGAGGTGGCCGGATGAGCGTGCAACCGGCGGCGCGCCTGCGCCGCAAGGACCTGGTCGGGATCGATCCGCTCTCGGCGGGCGAGATCCAGCTCATCCTCGACACCGCGGACCAGATGCGCGAGATCGCGGCGCGGCCGATCAAGAAGGTCCCCGCGCTGCGCGGCAAGACCGTGGTGAACCTGTTCATGGAGGCCTCGACGCGCACCCGCTTCTCGTTCGAGGTCGCGGAGAAGCGGCTGTCCGCCGACTCCCTCAGCTTCTCGGCGGCGGCGTCGTCGGTGAGCAAGGGCGAGACGCTGGTGGACACGGCGCTCAACCTCGAAGCGATGCAGCCCGACTTCATCGTCATCCGGCACGTCCACGCCGGCGCGCCGCACCAGCTCGCGCGCATCCTCAAGTCGTCGGTGATCAACGCCGGCGACGGCGCGCACGAGCATCCGACGCAGGCGCTGCTCGACGCGCTCACGATACGGCTGCACCGCGGCACGCTCGAGGGACAGGTGGTGGCGATCGTCGGCGACCTGCAGCACTCGCGGGTCGTGCGGTCGAACGTGCTGCTGCTCTCGCGCATGGGGGCGAAGGTGCGCGTGGCGGCGCCGGCGAGCATGGTCCCGGTCGGCATCGAGGCCCTCGGGTGCGAGGTCCACCGCCGGATCGAGGACGCGATCGCCGGGGCCGACGTCGTGATGATGCTGCGCATCCAGCTCGAGCGGCAGGGGCGGATGAACTTCCCGACGGTGCGCGAGTACTACGACTTCTTCGCCCTCACGCCCGAACGGCTGAAGCTGGCGAAGAGGGACTGCCTGGTGATGCACCCGGGTCCGATGAACCGCGGGGTGGAGATCGACTCCAGGGTCGCGGACGGGCCGCAGTCGGTGATCCTGGAGCAGGTGACCAACGGGGTGGCGGTGCGGATGGCGGTGCTCTACCTGCTGGCTGGAGGACACGGTGAGCCGACTGCTGATTAAGCACGGACGGGTGGTGGACCCGAGCCAGCGCCTGGACGAGGGGCTCTGGGTCCTGGTCGTCGACGGCAAGGTGGCGCGCCTGGCGGAGCGGATCGAAGATCGCGAGGCCGAGGTCCTCGACGCCACCGGTCTCGTGGTCGCGCCGGGGTTCGTGGACGTCCACACCCATCTGCGCGAGCCGGGGTTCGAGTACAAGGAGACGATCGCGACGGGGAGCGCCGCCGCGGTGGCGGGCGGCTTCACCGCCGTCTGCTGCATGCCGAACACGCAACCGGTGAACGACACCGCGGCGGTGACCGAGTTCATCCGCGGCCGCGGCGCCGAGGCCGGGCTCGCCCGCGTGTACCCGATCGGCGCGGTCTCGAAGGGGCTCCAGGGTGAGGAGCTGGCGGAGATCGGCGAGATGGCCCGCGCCGGGGCGGTCGCGTTCTCGGACGACGGCAAGCCGGTGCGCAACGCCTACCTGATGCGCCGCGCCCTCGAGTACGCGCAGCTGTTCGACGTGCCGATCGTGGACCACTGCGAGGACCCCGACCTCGCGGGCAAGGGCGTGATGCACGAGGGGGCGGTGGCGACCCGCCTCGGGCTGCGCGGCATCCCGGCCGCGGCCGAGGAGGTCGCCGTGGCGCGCGACGTGCTGCTCGCCGAGTTGACCGGCGGCCGCCTCCACGTGGCGCACCTGTCGACGCGCGGCGGGCTCGAGCGGGTGCGCGAGGGAAAGGGCAAGGGCGTCGCGGTGACCTGCGAGGTCACGCCCCACCATCTCGCGCTCACGGATCGGGCCGTGGCCGAATCGGAGTACGACACCGACACCAAGATGAACCCGCCGCTGCGCAGCGAGGAGCACGTCGCCGCGCTGCTCGACGGCGTCCTCGACGGCACCGTGGACTGCCTCGCGACCGATCACGCGCCCCACCACGCCGACGAGAAGGTGCTCGAGTTCGACCTGGCGCCGTTCGGCATCGTCGGCCTCGAGACCGCGGTCCCGGTCACCTACGACCTGCTGGTGCGGAGGCACAAGCTGCCGCTGCGCCGCTTCGTCTCCCTGTGGTCGTGCAACCCGGCCCGCGTGTTCCGGCTGGGAGGCGGGACGCTCAAGGTCGGCAGCCCGGCCGACATCACGTTGCTCGACCTCGAGGCGCGGCTCACCGTCAACCCGGACCGCTTCCGCTCGCGTTCGCGCAACACGCCGTTCGCGGGGCAGCGGCTCAAGGGGTGGCCCGCCGTCACCGTGGTCGGCGGGAAGGTGGCGTGGAGGCGTGAGCGCAGGTAACCCGCGCCGCGTCGTCGTGGTCGACGACTCGCCGCTGCAGTGC
>JAKAFI010000119.1 GCA_021818005.1 Acidobacteriota bacterium
GAAGAAGCTCGACCACGCGTGCTTGGCCCACCCCGGCGAGCTGATGTTGAAGTGGACGTCGTCCTCGCGCAGGCCGATCCAGTACATCGTGGAGAGGTGCCCCACGGGGTAGGTGGTGTGAGTGTGGAGGACGAGCTTGGGCTTCGCCGTCGTCCCCGAGGTGAAGTAGAGGAGGAACGGGTCCGAGGCGCGCGTCGCGCCGCCGGGCGCGAATGTGGCGCTCTCGTGCTCGGCCTCGCTGTACGAGCGCCACCCCACGACCGGCTCCCGCCCCACGGCGACGCGGGTGGCCTCGCCGCCCAGGTTGCGGAACTTGTCGCAGTGCTCGGACGCCACCAGGAGGTGGCGGACCTCGCCCCGCTCGAGCCGGTCCTTCAAGTCGCCCTCGGCGAGCAGGGTGGTCGCGGGGATCACGACCGAGCCGAGCTTCATCGAGGCGAGCATGATCTCCCACAGCGGCAGGACGTTGTCGAGCATGAGGAGGATGCGGTCGCCGCGGCGCACCCCGGCGCGGCGGAGGAAGTTCGCCACCCGGTTGGAGCTCTCGCTCATCTCCTGGAAGCTCCGTCGCGTCACCTCGCCGCCCTCCTCCGCGATGGTCAGGGCAGGGCGCGCGTTGCCGGCGGCGATCACGTCGAAGTAGTCGAGCGCCCAGTTGAACGTCTCGAGGCGCGGCGGCGTGAACCCCGCCCGCGCGGCCTCGAGGTCCTCGCGATGGCTGCGCAGGAAGTCCCTGGCCTGAAGGAACGCGTCCGTCGCCGACACCGTGCCTCCCTTGCGCCGGGACCCGCGCCCGGCCACGCCCCGATGAGGGGAAAGAACCCCGGCGCCTGCACCGGGGCCGCCGGACGGGCGGCCCGTGTCGGGACCTCCGGTACCCCGTGGCGGCGGCGCCGCGGCGCGCGACGCCCCCGCTCTCCCCCCACACATCCGCTGCGTCAGATTCTAGCCCACCGAGCATCCGGGCCCGAGCGGCGCGCGGCACGTGAAGGGGCTCCGGTCGGCGGGCGGACGTGGGCGGCGTCAGCGCCGGTGCGGGGCGGGGATGGTGATGCAGAGGCTCTCGGCCTCGGCGTACACGGTGCCGCGCGCGCCGACGAGGCGGCCGCGCACCGTGACCTTGCGGCCGGCGGCGGAGACCACCTCGCTGTCGAGCGTGACGACCCGCCGCAGCGGCAGCATCGTGCGGAAGCTGACGTTGAGGTTGCCGACGACGACGGGGTAGCCGGCGGCCCACCCGGCGAGGCCGAGCGCCTCGTCCATCGCCGCCGCGATCGAGCCGCCGTGGGCGTGGCCGGGCGGGCCCTCGGTCTCGGGACCGAACCAGATGCGGGCGTGCAGGCGGCGCCCCGGGTCGAGGTAGTAGCGGATGCGGAAGCGGTTCCCCTCCGGGTCGTCCGAGACGAACCGCAGCGACTCGCCGACCAGCGACTTGGCGTCGAACGGCATCCACCCCGTCTCGCCGCTCAGGTCGACGGGGCGGTCGGGCGAGCCTGATGCGCGGTCGTCTTGAAGTGCGTCCACCGAGCTCTTTCCTCCGCCGGCGAAGGGCAAGGGGCCCCTCGCCTCGCCCGCGAGTGTAGGTTCGCCGCGGCCGCTGTCAAGGTGGAATTCCCTCTGCGAATCGACTGTTTCGTGGCCATCACCAGCGCATGAGCCGTCACGACGGGACGGACGGCTCGGTGGACGCCTCCAGGCCCACCGAGAGGGTCCATTTCGGGAGTCCCGAGCAGAGGAGGATCGATGAACGCACGTAAGAGGGCCGAGAACCGAGCCGGCTTCACCCTCGTCGAAACGATCGTGGTGGTGGCGATCATCGCGGTTCTGATCGGGCTGCTCCTGCCGGCGGTGCAGCGGGTCCGGGAGTCGGCCGCGGAGATGTCCGAAAACCCGCAGCTGGCCGGACTCGCCGGAGAGATCGCCGGGTTTTGCGACGGGTCGGTGCGCGCTGGCCGCGCCTTCATCCTGAGCCTCGGCGACGACGCCATCGGCATACTGCCGGGCGAGACGCCGCGGGTCAACGCCGACGCCCTGGTTCCGCTCTGCAACGCGGACGCCACGGTCATGGGCTTCCAGCGGCAGATCGGCGACCTGCTCGCCGAGCCGCACCTCCCCGCCGTGCAACGGAGGCTGCTGACGGGCACCAACGACGCGCTCTCCCAGCTCCTGCCGGCGGTGCAGAAGCTCGGCGGCATCCTGCGCGCCCAACAGGGCCTCTGTCCGGCGCTGCCCGGGGTGTAGGCGGCTGGCCGGCCGCCGCCCCCGTCGCGGTCGCCGCAGGCGCCGCCTGACCTCCGCGTGCGCGACCGCCGGGCGTGGCGAACGATCGCAGCGGCGGTTGGCGACCGAGTGGCGGGCGGGGTGTGCCACCATGACCCGGTGGCGAACGGAGCACGCGCGTCGGGGAGGCGAGAGCCGTCGGCCGCCGTGACCGTCGGGGACGAGGTCGTGCGAGCGGCGGATCTCCTCGGCTCGCCCGTCGTCGCGGCGGCGGCGGCGCGCTGGGGGTTCACCAACCGCACGACGCTGGCGACGCTGGCGGACGGCCGGCGGGTCGCGGTGCAGCGGCTCGCGGACCGCGCCGCGGCGCGGCGGCGGCTCCGGCTCGCCCCGCCTCTGGCGGTCCAGCTCGCGGCCGCCGGTGTGCCGACCGCGCCGCTGCTCGGCGGCGACGCCGAGGCGACGCCGCCGTACGTGGTCCACGCCGCGGTGGCGGGGACCAACGGCGCCGAGTGGCTGGCGAGCGAGCGCGGCGCCGAGCGCCTGGCGCGGCTGATGGGTGCGCTGGTCGCGCGTCTCGCCGCCGTCGATGCTCGCGGCCTGCGGCTGCCCGTGGCGTGGGCGGACCCGGTCCGCCTGGCGCGGGCGTCAGGCGTCCGGCTGGCGCGGAGTTCACCGCGGCTCGGCGCGGCCACGGTCCGCGTGCTGCAGACCGCGATCGAGAAGCTCGAGCCGTTGTTCGCCGGCCGGCGGCCGGTGTTCGCTCACGGCGACTTCGCGCCGGTCAACGTGCTCATCGCCCGCCGCGCGAGCGGGCGCGGGTGGGCCGTCGCGGCGCTGCTCGACCTCGAGTGGGCGCGCCTCGCCGACCCACTGTTCGACCTCGCCTGGTGGGGTTGGGTCGTGCGCTTCCACCACCCCGAGCGCTGGGCGGCCGCGTGGCCGGCGTTCCTCGCCGCGGCCGGGGCGGCCGGCGAAGCCGAGCGCGCGCCGGCCGCGTTCGCCGCCCGGATCCGGACGCTGCAGCTGCTGCGCCTGCTCGAGCTCGCGGACCGCTCGCGCGGCCGGTCCGCCGCCGAATGGGCGATGCGACTGGCAACGACCGCGGGCTGGTGATGCGGGAGCGACTCAGCGCGAGCCGGGCGGCGCCGGCGCGACGCGGGTCGTGCCGTCGCTCGCCGTCAACACCTGGACGCGCTGCCCGCGCACGAACTGGGCGGTCCCGCCCTGGACGACGGCGATGAGGCGGCCGTCGTCCATCTGCACGGTGATCTGCTGCCCGTTCTGAGTGCCGGCGCTCTTTTCGGCCGCGGCGCCGACCAGGCCGCCGATGATCGCGCCGCCGATCGTCGAGATGATCTGCCCGTTGCCGCCGCCGATCGAGTTCCCGGCGGCGCCGCCGATGACCGCCCCGGCGAGCGGTCCGGTGCCGGTCGGCGTCGCCTGAATGGTGACCGGCTGCACGCTGTCGACCGTCCCGTACTGGACGGTCATCGTCTGCATCACCTCGTTCGGCCCGTAGGCGTTCCCCGCCGTGCTGGCCGCACACCCGGAAAGGGCGATCGCCCCGATCGACAGAACCGTGACTGCGAGAAGCCGCTTCATTGCTTCACCCCTTGTCTCGGCCACGCTCCCCATCCAGTCGCCATGGTAGCGCCGACGGCCCCCTTGTAAAGACCGCCGCGCGCCGGCCGCGGTTACGGGCGGCCGCGGTGCGGGCACGGTCACCGCCCGATCAGCACGACGGTGCTGTGCGGGTTGACCAGGTAGTAGTCGTTGGGATCGAGCAGCACCTCGGCGCCGGGGAGCACGATCTCCTCGCCGGCCGGCAGCGAGGTGTCGACGAGGCGGTGCCACGCGGCGCCGGGCGCGAGCAGCGGCAGCGCGAAGCGCTGCAGCGCCGCGCTCGCGTTGAGGATGAAGTAGAGCCGGTACGGGCCGAGCTCCGACCGTTCCGCGCTACCATCGAGCTGGGCAGCCACGCTCCTGGCCTGCGGGTCGTCCCAGCGCGGGGCGGTGAGGTCGTTGCCGTACCAGACGATGTCGGGGACGCCGTCGCCCTCGCGGTCGCCGCCGTCGAGGAAGCGGCGGCGCTGCAGGATCGTGCAGCGGCGGGTGAGCGCGATCGCGGCACGGAAGAACGCCAGGATCTCGCCGTTGCTCTCGAGCTCGCGCCAGTCGAACCACGAGATCTCGTTGTCCTGGCAGTAGGCGTTGTTGTTGCCGCGCTGCGTGCGGTAGAACTCGTCGCCGCCGAGGATCATCGGCGTGCCGGCGGCGAACAGCAGGTGGGAGATGAAGTTCTTGGCCTGCTGCCGGCGCAGGCGGTTGACCGCCGGGTCGTCGGTCTCCCCCTCGACGCCGCAGTTCCACGAGTTGTTGTCGTCGCTGCCGTCCCGGTTCCCCTCGCCGTTGGCCTCGTTGTGCTTGCCGTCGTAGCTCACCAGGTCGCGCAGCGTGAAGCCGTCGTGGCAGGTGACGAAGTTGACGCTGTTGTACGCCGCGCGGCCGTCGTCGCGGTAGAGATCGGCCGAGCCGGTGAGGCGCGCGCCGAGGTCGCGCAGCTGGCCCGGGTCGCCCTTGAAGAAGCGGCGCACGGTGTCGCGGAAGCGGCCGTTCCACTCCGACCAGTCGATCGGGAAGTTGCCAACCTGGTAGGTGCCGAGGTCCCACGGCTCGGCGATCAGGGTGACGCGGGAGAGGACCGGGTCCTGCGACACCGCGTCGAAGAAGCCGGCGTTGGCGCGGAAGGTGCCGTCCTCGTCGCGGCCGAGCACCGAGGCGAGGTCGAAGCGGAAGCCGTCCACGTGCATCTGGCACACCCAGTAGCGCAGCGAGTCCATCACCAGCCGGATCACGGCCGGCCGGGCGAGGTCGAGCTCGTTGCCGGTGCCGGTGAAGTTCAGGTAGTAGCGGCCCGGTTGCCCGGCCGGGCCGCCGAGCGCGTAGTAGGTCGGGTTGTCGATGCCGCGCAGCGACAGCGTCGGGCCGAGCTCGTTTCCCTCCGCGGTGTGGTTGTAGACCACGTCGAGGATCACCTTGATCCCGGCGCGGTGCAGCTCGCGCACCATCGTCTTGAACTCGGCGACCTGGCACCCCGGACCGGAGCAGGTGCCGTACGAGATCTCGGGGGCGAAGAACGCGAGCGAGTTGTACCCCCAGTAGTTCGTCAAGCCGCGCTGCTTGAGGAAGTCCTCGTTGTAGTGCTCGTGCACCGGCAACAGCTCGACCGCGTTGACCCCGAGCCGTTGCAGGTGGGGGATCTTCTCGACGAAGCCGAGGTAGGTGCCGGGGTGGGCGACGCCGGAGGAGCGGTGCGCCGTGAACCCCTTGACGTGCACCTCGTAGATCAGCAGCTGCTCGAGCGGGATGTCGGGGGTCGCGTCGCCCTGCCAGTCGAACGCGCCGTCGTCGACCACGATCGCCTTGGGCACGATGCGGGCGTCGTCGCGCCCGTCGAGCGAGAGGTCGCGGCCGGGGTCGGCCGGGTCGTAGGCGAGAAGCAGGTTGTCGCGGTTCTCGGCCTTGCCGGTGAGCGCCTTGGCGTACGGGTCGATGAGCAGCTTCGCCGGGTTGAAGCGCAGGCCGCGGGCGGGGTCGAACGGGCCCTTGACGCGATAGCCGTACAGCTGCCCGGCGCCGACGCCGTGCACCAGCACGTGCCAGATGTCGCGGTTGCGCGCTTCGACGCGGATCACGTCGGTGGGGTCGCCGGCCGGGTCGTCGAAGAGCAGCAGCTCGACCTCGGAGGCGTTGCGGGAGTAGAGCGCGAAGTTGACCCCTCCCGGGGTGAGCGTCGCACCGAGCGGGACGATCCCCCCCGGCGAGAGCTTCCTGTCCGCGCCTGCCGTCACCTCGCCTCGCCCTCCGGTCGCTACGAGTATACGGCCGGGCCCACGCGGCCGCGAAGGCGGTAACCTGAACGTCATGAGCGCGCCGTCACGGCCCTCGGCCGCACGTCCGCGGTCCCTCCTGCGCACCCTGGGCGGGGACGGTCATCGGCTGTTCGCGACGCGCGTCGTGCGGCTGTTCGCCTACGGCTTCCTCTCGGTCGTGCTCGTGCTCTACCTCGTCGAGGCCGGCCTCTCGGAGGCGCGCATCGGGTTGCTGTTGACCCTGACGCTGCTCGGCGACACGGCGGTCTCCCTGTGGCTGACGACCCACGCCGACCGGTTCGGGCGCCGGCGCACGCTGCTCGCCGGCGCCGCCCTGATGCTGTTCGCCGGCGTCGTGTTCGCCCTCACCGGGAACTTCCTGCTGCTGCTGGTTGCCGCGACGGTCGGCGTGGTCAGCCCGAGCGGCAACGAGGTCGGCCCGTTCCTCGCCGTCGAGCAGGCCGCGCTCACCCAGGTCGTGTCGGGTGGCGACCGCACCCGGGCCTTCGCCTGGTACGGGCTCGTCGGCTCGTTCGCGACGGCGGCCGGTTCGCTCGCCGGCGGCTTCGTGGTGCAGAGCCTGGTGGCGTACTGGTTCCACCGCCGCTTCGGTGTCGCGCCCGCGACGCTGGGCGGGATCTTCTTCGGCGCCAACCTCCTCGCCGGGATCTCGGCGCTCGTCGCGGTCCGAGTGGCCGGGCGGATCGGCCTCGTCAACACGATGGTCGTCACCCATCTGCCGTCGAACCTCCTCCTCATCCTGGTCCCGCTGATGCCGACGTTGCCGCTCGCGATCGCGGTGCTCTTCCTGCGTTTCTCGATCTCGCAGATGGACGTGCCGACGCGGCAGTCGTACACGATGGCGGTCGTGAGCCCCGACGAGCGTTCGGCCGCGGCCGGGGTGACGGGCGTCGCCCGCACGACCGGCGCCGCGCTCTCGCCGGTGATCGCCGGACCGCTGTTCGCGTCGCCCGCGCTGATGGGGGTGCCGTTCTTCCTCGCCGGGGGGCTGAAGATCGTCTACGACCTCCTGCTCTGGCGGTCGTTCCGCGCCCTCAAGCCGCCGGAGGAGGGTCGCCGGGCGGACTAGGTCCGCGGACGCGCCGCGCGTCCGCCGTCAGCCGCCGAGGCGGCGGGCGACGGCGCGGCCGAGCAGCCGCATCCGGTCGGCGAACGGCAGGCGGCGGAACGTCGTCGCGACGACGCCGCGGGTGAAGAACGTCTTGCGCGAGTAGTCGATCGCGACCTCGACCACGGCCGGCCGGCCGGCGCGGGCGGCGGCGAGGGCGCCGGCGAGCGCCGGCCGCACCTCGGCGTCGCTCGCCGCGGCCGCGTACTCGCAGTTGGTCGCGGCGGCGAACGCGGCGGCGCTGTACGGGGCCAGCTTCGACGCGGTCGCCCGGTTGAGCGTCGTGCGCTGGAACTGCGCGATCTGCGCCAGCTCGCCGTCGCGCAGCACGACCGCCACCACGCCGGCGCCGTAGGCGGCGGCCGTGAGCAGCTCGAGCCCGGTCATCAGCAGGGCGCCGTCGCCGGCGAGCGCGACGACGTCCCGCCCGGGGTTGGCGAGCTTGGCGCCGATCGCGGCCGGCACCGCGTACCCCATGCACGAGTAGTCCACCGGCGCGAGGAATCGGCCGGGCGCTTCGAGGCGCAGGTGCTCCATCGCCAGGAACGTGCCGTTCCCCGAGTCGGCGGCGAAGATCGCGTCGGCGCCGCACAGCGCCTGCAGCGCGTCGAACAGCGCCGCCGGCGTGACGCGCCCCGGCTCGCCGGGGCGGCGCTGCTCCTCGCGCACGGCGCGGTGGCCGTCGGCGATCGCGCGCTCGAGGGCGCCGTCGCGCGGGCGCTCCGGCAGGCGGCCGGCGAGCGCCGCGAGCGCGGCGGCGGCGTCGCTGGCGATCGTCGCCGCGGCGGGGACGTTGCGGCCGAACACCTCGGGGTTGATGTCGATGTGGACGAGCGCGGCCGGCGGGGTGAAGCCCCAGCTCGCGGTGCCGACCTCGGAGAAGCGGCAGCCGACGGCGAGCATCGCGTCGCAGCCGCGCTCGGCCTCGCGCACGAACGCCGGCGCGCTGCGGCCGAGCCCGTTCCAGAGGAAGAGCGGGTGCGACTCGGGGAAGACGCCCTTCCCCTGGATCGTGGTGGCGACCGGCGCGCCGAGGCGCTCCGCCAGGCGCAGCAGCTCGGCGCCGGCGTTGCGGGCGCCGTAGCCGGCGTAGACGAGGACGCGGCGGGCGCCGGTGAGCACGGCGGCCGCGCGCTCGACGTCGCCGGCGGCGGGCGCCGCGGGGAAGGCCGGTTCCGCTGTCCACACCGGCGCGCCGGTGTCGTGCCGGAGCAGGTAGAGCTCGGCCGGCACCTCGACGACGACCGGCCCCGGCGTGCCGGCGCGGGCGAGCGCGAACGCGCGCCGGACGGTGGCGTACAGCTCGCCCGCCTCGCGCACCGGGAACACACCCTTGGCGAGCGGGCCGACCACGGCGAGCTGGTCGATCGCGTGCAGCTGGTAGGCGCGGCCGGTGTCGGTGCGGATCCCGCAGGCGAGCACGACGAGCGGGATGCC
>JAKAFI010000120.1 GCA_021818005.1 Acidobacteriota bacterium
ACCCGGTGCAGTAGCGGGCGAGCGAGAGGTCGGGGGCGACATGCACGTGATCAACGCAAGGACCATTTGCAACCGGGCGGCCCGGCCCGCCGCCGGGCGTCGCGGCCGCGCCCTCGCGGTCGGCCTGACCGCCGCGGCCGCCCTCGCGTGCGGCGGAGCGGGGCGGCTGGCCGTGGTTGGAGGCCGGGCGGTCACGCTCGAGCAGCTCGACGGCTTCGTCGCCGCACAAACGGGACGTGCCGCCGACGAGGTGAGCCCGGAGCTGACCGGAGCGCTGTTTGGCCGCCTGCTCGAGGAGGAGGTCCTGCTCGCGGCCTCGCCGGCGCCCGGCGACCGCGACCTGGCTGCGGCGGCCCGCAGCGCCCGGGTTCGCGCTCTGATGGCCTCGCTCTGCCCGCCGCCGCCGGCTCCGTCGCCGGCGCAGGTCGAAGCCTACATCGCGGCCCATCCCGAGGTCGCAGGCGGGAGCGAGCGCCTCGAGCTCCGCCAGCTCGTCCTCCCGGACCAGGCGACCGCCCGCCTGGCTCGCGATCGCGTCCGCGCCGGCGAGGACTTCGTGGCGCTCTCGCGGGAGCTCTCCCGCGCCCCCAACGCCGGCGACGGCGGTCTGCTGGGATGGGTCGACCGCAACCAGTTGCCGCCCGAGTTCGAGGCGGCGATCGCCGGGCTCGCCCCCGGCGACGTCAGTGAGCCGGTGGCCAGCAACGCCGGTTGGCACGTGTTCCAGGTGATGGCGCGCCGCGGCGCCGGCGACGCTCCCGACGCCGGCGTGCGCGACAGGGTTCGCGCCCGGCTTGCAGCCGAGGCGGCGGAAGCGGCACAGAGGAGCTGCCTGACGCAGCTCGCCGCCAAGGTCGGGGTTCGGGTCGATTGCGCGGGGGCGACGTTCCCGTGCCGAAACCCGTTCGAAAGGACATCATGAAGAAGACGATCCTCGTCACGATGACTGCGGTCCTGCTCGCAACCGGCGGCGCGGCCGCCGAACGCCACCTGGTGGAAGGGATCGTGGTCCGGGTCAACGACCGCATCCTGACGACCTCGGACATCCGCGACCGCATCAACGAGAAGGCGGCGGAGACCGGGCGGCCCGTGCCGCCCGACCAGTACCCGCAGATCATCCGGGACGCCGCGGACGAGCTGTGCATGCTCGAGCGGGCCAACGAGCTCAAGCTCGAGGTCTCGAACGAAGACGTCGATGCGGCGATCCGGCAGCTCCGCGAACAGAACCACGTCGCCGACGATGCGGCGTTCGAGAAGTCGCTGCACGACCTCGGGCTCACGCTCGAGACGTTGCGGACCAGGGTCCGCGACAACATTCTCGTCAGCCGGTTGCTGCAGAAAGAAGTGGGCGACCTGCCGATCACCGAGGCGGAGCTGCGCCAGCGCTACGAGCAGGACAAGGGACAGTTCACGATCGGGGAGCGGGTCCACCTCGAGCACATCGTCATGCCGGTTGCGGCCGACGGGAGTGACAAGGCGTCCGTGCTCGCCGCCGCCCGCCGCCTCGTGGCGGCCGCGCGCGCCGGTGGCGACTTCAGCCAGCTGGTGCAGGACGAGGTCAAGGCCGGTCGCGGCACCGGCGGCGACCTCGGCACGGTGCTCCTCACCGACATGCGCACCGAGGTCCGCGACGCCGTTGCCAAGCTCAAGCCGGGCGAGATCTCTGACCCGTTCGAGAGCCCCGCCGGCGTGCACGTCGTCGAGGTGCTCCAGATCGTCCCACCCACGGTCCGCCCGTTCAAGGAGGTCGAGGACCAGCTGCGCGAGCAGGAGCTGGCCGAGCGTTACCGGGCGCACCTCGCGGGCGTGGTCGCGGACCTCAAGAAGCGGTACTCGATCGAGATCCACCCCGAGCTTATAGACGAGGCGAGGTAGCCGGCCGCTCCCCGCTCCCCCGCGGCGCCCCCGGCCAGGCGCTCGGGCCCGTACCCAACTGAATTCGCGCCCCCCGGCATCTTGACAGCCAGGGTGGGTCACCTCATCATGGGGGTGGACAAAAGTGGAGTTTAGTGGACCGTCGTGGCCCACGACCCGTGCAAGCGGGTTTCCGGAGGGGGAGATGGAGACTTTTCGCGGGAGCTACCAGGCCACGCTCGACGGCAAGGGCCGCCTGAAGCTCCCGGCGCGCCTGAAGGGCCAGCTCGAGGAGTGGCACGGTCCGCGCGTGTTCGTCACCTCCCTCTCCCCGTTCGAACTCCGCGTGTACCCGCTCGCTGTTTGGGAAGAGCTCGAGCGCCGCTTTCTCGCGCGGCCGTCGCTCGACCCGCTGGTGCAGCGCCTGCTGGAGCACGCGAACTACGGCCAGGAGGACGAGGTCGACGCGCAGGGTCGGGTTCTCGTGCCCGCGCTGTTGCGCGAGATCCTGCAGGGCAACGGCGAGGTCGTCGTCTCGGGACGCGGTCGCTTCCTCGCAGTGGTCGCGCGCGATCGGGTCCAGGCGGAGCTCGCCACGCCGTTCACCAGCGCCGAGCTCGCCGCGCTCGCGGCGCTGGAGCAGTGATGCACGATGGCTGCGAGCGAACATCAACCCGTCCTGCTCGCGCAGGTCGTGGAGGCGCTGGCGCCTCCCGCGAGCGGCACGGCCGTCGACGCGACGGTCGGGCTCGGCGGCCACGCCCGGGCGCTGCTGGCTGCGCGGCCGGGGCTGCGTCTGCTCGGCCTCGACGTGGACAACGCCGCGCTCGCCCGGGCGCGGGAGCGGCTGGCCGAGTTCGGCGAGCGGGTGACGCTCGTCCAGGCGTCGTACTGGCGACTCGCGGAGGTGGCTCGGACGCACGGCGTCGCCGCGGCCGACTGCGTGCTGTTCGACCTCGGCGTCTCCTCGCTGCAGCTCGATACCCCGGAGCGCGGTTTCTCGTTCCGTCACGACGCACCGCTCGACATGCGCTTCGCCGCGGACGGGCCGACCGCCGGCGATCTCGTGGCGACGCTCTCGGAAGGGGACCTGGTGCACCTCTTGCGCGAGTTCGGTGAGGAGCCGCGGGCTCGGCGCGTGGCGCGCGCGATCGTCAGGGCTCGCACCGAGAAGCCGATCAGCACGACGGGCGAGCTGCGCCGGCTCGTGCACCGCGCGATCGGCTCCGCTCGCGGCCGCATCGATCCCGCGACGCGGACGTTCCAGGCGCTCCGAATCGCCACCAACCGCGAGCTCGAAGGGATCTCGCCCGCCGTCGAGCAGGCGGCCCGGCTGCTGCGCCCGGGCGGGAGGCTGGCGGTGATCGCGTTCCACTCGCTGGAGGACCGCCTGGTCAAGCGCGCCCTGCGCCGTCTCTCCGGGCGCTGCGTCTGTCCGCCGGGGAGCTTCGCCTGCAGCTGCGCGCCGGAACCGCTGCTCGAGGTCCTCACCCCGCGCCCGCTGACGCCGGACGAGGCCGAGGTCGCCGCCAACCCCAGGGCCCGATCCGCCCGGCTGCGCGTCGCCCGGAGAGCGGGATGAGGATCGGGGGCTACCGTCCGAGCAACAGCTGGTTGCGGCGCCAGCTCGACACCAGCTGGCACCGCTGGATCGCGCTCTGCTTCGGCGGCGCCGCCGCGGTGGGCGTGGTCATGGCCGCTTTCATCGCCCCGCGTCAGACGACGGTGCGGATGCAGTACGAGATCGCACAGCTGACGCGCTCGGTCGACCACCTCGAGGTCCAGCGGCGCCGCCTGCTGCTCGAGCGCGAGGCGCTCACCTCGCCCGGGCTCCTCGCCTCGCAGCTCGACGCCCTCGGCCTGGAGACCGTGGGTCCCGACCGCGTCGGCCGCCTGACCACTTCCGGCGACCTCATCCTCCCGACCCCGACACCCACCCCGGCGCGACCGGCGCCCAGAGGCCGTTGATGGTCCGGTGCGCGCGGCTGCGGTGGATCGAGTGGGCGTTGGCGGCGTGGACCGCCGTCGTCGCCGGCCGCCTCGTGCAGGTGCAGCTGTTCGATCACCGCGAGTGGGAGGCCGAATCGGCGCGGCAGCGCGAGGGCACGATCGAGGTCGAGGAGCCGCGCGGCGACATCATCACCCGCGACGGCCGCCTGCTCGCCGGCAGCCTCGAGCGGGTCGCCGTCTACGCCAACCCCCGCCAGATCCCGCACCAGGCGTGGGCGAAGGTGGCGGCCGGCCTCGCCCCGCTGGTGGCGCAGCCCGCGGCGACGATCCTGGCGGAGCTGCGCGAGCACGACGGGTTCTTCTACGTCGCCAAGGGTCTCGACCCCAAGATTACGGACCCCGTGCTGCGGCTCGGCCAGCGCGGCGTCGGGACGCTGCGCACCGAGCAGCGCGTCTACCCCGACGGTTCGCTCGCCGGCCCGACGGTCGGCTTTCTCGACGCCGACGGGCGCGGCCAGGCGGGCCTCGAGGCGTTCTACGACCGCACGCTGCGCGGCGTGCCCGGCGTCTACCGCGTGCTGCGCGACGGCCAGAAGCTGCCCACCGCGCTCGACCTCCGGCTCGAGACGCCGGGGCGGGCGGGGCAGTCGCTGGTGATCAGCCTCGACTGCCGCGTGCAGGAGGTCGTCGAGGAGGAGCTCGCCGCGACCCTCGCCAAGACCGGCGCCCGTGGGGCGGCCGCCGTCGTGATGGACCCGCACACCGGCGAGCTGCTCGCGCTCGGCTCGGCGCCCACCTACGACCCGGGGCACATCGGGCAGTCCCTGCCCGGTGCCCGCCACAACCGCGCCGTCGAGGACGCGCTCGAACCGGGGTCCACGTTCAAGCCGTTCATCGTGGCCGCAGCCGTCACCGCCGGCGTGCTCAACCCGTTCGAGCTGGTCGACTGTTCGGGCGGCGGCGTGCAGATCGCCAACGCGTTCATCCGCGATCACGGCCACTTCGGCCTGCTGCCGGTGCGGGAGATCCTTGCCAAGTCCTCCAACGCCGGCGCGATCCGCATCGCGTATCGGGTCGATCCGGCGCACCTCGACGAGATGATCCGGGCGTTCGGCTTCGGCGAGATCACCGGCGTGGGGCTCCCGGCCGAAACGCGCGGCCTCTACCGCGGGCCGCAGTCGTGGTCCGCCCTGTCGCGCGCCGGACTCGCCCTCGGGCAGGAGATCAGCGCGACGACGCTGCAGCTCGCCCAGGGGTACTCGGTGATCGCCAACGGCGGCGTCCTCATCCACCCGCGTCTCGTGCTCGAGACGCGCGACCGCGCCGGGAACTCGGTGACACCGTCCGTGCCCGTGCCCGGGACGAGGGTGATCCCGGCGGTGCTCGCGAACCAGATCGCCACGATGCTGGAGGCGGTCGTGGAGGAGGGCACGGGCAAGGCCGCCGCGGTGCCGGGCTACTTGGTCGCCGGCAAGACCGGGACGGCGCAGCGGGCGTACCGCGGCAACTACAAGGCCGGCCGCCACGTCGCCTGGTTCGCCGGGTTCCTTCCGATGCCCGACCCCCAGGTGGTGATCGTCGTGTGCGTCGACGAGCCGAGGAGCGACTACTGGGCGGCCGACATCGCGGCGCCCGCGTTCGGCCGCATCGCCTCGCGCCTCGTGCCGCTCCTCGGCCTGGTGCCGACCGGGGGAGGCCGGGCATGACCCTCTCCCAGCTCGCGGCGGCGTGCGGGATGACGCTGCGCGGCGCCGACGCCGAGGTCCTCGGCATCGTCCACGTCGCCCAGGCGGTCCGTCCCGGCTGGGTGTTCGCGGCGCTCGCCGGCGCCCGGCACCACGGCATCGAGTTCGCGGCCGAGGCGATCGCGCGCGGCGCGGCGGCGATCCTCTCCGATCGCGACCCCGGACCGGCCGCGCCGTGGCTGCGTGCCGAGCGACCCCGGCAGGCGACGGCGCTCGCGGCGTGGGCGATCGCGGGGCACCCGGAGCGCCGGCTGCGCCTGGTCGCCGTGACCGGGACGAACGGCAAGAGCACGGTCGTGGACCTCCTCGGGCGCATCGCGGCCGCCGCCGGGGAGCGCCCGGGAACGTTCGGTACGCTGGGGCACGTGCTGCCGCAGCGGCGCGAGCCGGCCGCGCGCACCACCCCCGAGGCCACCGACCTCGCGCCGCTGCTTGGCGAGCTCGTCGCCGGCGGCGGCACGGTGGCCGCGCTCGAGGTTTCCTCGCACGCCATCGCCCTCGACCGCGTGGCCGGCCTCGAGTTCGACGCCGTCGTTTGGACGAACCTCACCCGCGACCACCTCGACTTCCACCGTGACCTCGAGGCGTACTTCGCGACCAAGGCGATGCTCGGCGAGAGGCTGCGCTCGAGCCCGCCCGGCCGCCGCGTCATCGGTGCCGACGATCCGTTCGTCGCGCGCCTGACCGCGTCGCCGCGGCCGGGCGACCTCACGTTCGGCCTCGACGGAGCGCGCGACGTCACCGCCTCCGAGGTGAGCTGCGACCCGGCCGGGACGACGCTCCGGCTCCGCACCCCCGCCGGGGAAGCGCCGGTGCGGCTCCCGCTCGTCGGGCGGCATAACCTGCGCAACGCGCTGGCGGCCGCGGCCGCCGCGTCGGCGCTCGGTTGGACGCTGGACGCGACGGTGCGCGGTCTCGAGGGCGCCGCCCCGCTGGCCGGCCGTCTCGAACCGGTCGCAGCCGGCGCCGCGTTCCCGGTGTTCGTCGACTACGCGCACACGCCCGACGCGCTCGAGCAGGTGCTGCGGGCGCTGCGCGAGGTTGGCGCGGAGCGCCTCGTCGTCGTGTTCGGCTGCGGCGGTGACCGCGACCCCGGCAAGCGCGCACCGATGGGCGAGACCGTCGGCCGGCTGGCCGACGTGCCGATCGTGACCTCCGACAACCCGCGCAGCGAGGACCCGCAGGCGATCATCGCCGCGGTCCTCGCCGGGGTGCGCGCCTCGGGAAACCCCAGGGCGCTCGCGATCGCGGACCGACGCGAGGCGATCGCCGCGGCGCTGTCGCTGGCCGACGAGCGTTGCGTCGTGCTCGTCGCCGGCAAGGGTCACGAGACGGAGCAGGTGCTCGCCGACCGCGCGGTCCCGTTCGACGACCGGGCGGTGATCCGCGAGCTCGCGGCCCGGAGGCGGGCGTGATCCGCCGCAGCGCCGGTGAGATCGCCGCCCGGCTCGCCGCCGACCTGCGCGGCGAGCCGGGTGCCGTCGTGACCGGCGTCGCGATCGACTCGCGCGCCGTGCGCCCCGGCCATCTGTTCGTGGCGCTGCGGGGCGCTCGCGTGGACGGCCACGACTTCGTCCCCGAGGCGGCGCGGGCCGGCGCGGCGGCCGCGCTGGTCGCCCGCCCCGCCGACATCGAGCTGCCGCAGGTCGTCGTCGCCGACCCCCTGGCGGCGCTGCAACGGCTCGCCGCCGCGGAGCGTGACGCCGCCTCGTACCGACTCGCCGCGATCACCGGATCGATCGGCAAGACGACGACGAAGGAGTTCCTCACCGCGTTGCTCGCCACTTCGTTCGCCGTCGGGTGCACGGCCGGGAACCGCAACTCGGAGTCGGGGTTCCCGGCGGAGCTGTGCAACCAGGCCGACGACATCGCGTGGATGGTCGCCGAGCTCGGGATGAGCCACGCCGGGGAACTCGACCGCCTCGGCGCGATCGCCCGGCCGGATGCGGTGCTCGTCACCATGGTGGCCCCCGTCCACCTCGAGTTCTTTCCCGACCTCGACGCGATCGCCGAGGCGAAGGCCGAGCTGATCCGGCACCTGCGGCGCGACGGCACGCTCGTCCTCAACGCCGGCGATCCGCGCGTGGCGGCGTTCGGCTCCCGCTTCCCGGGCCGCGTGCTGCGCTACGGGGCGCCGCAGGCGTCCGACCTGTGGATCGACGACTATCGCGGCCGTGGCGTGCTCGGCGCGACCTTCACCCTCGCCGGCCCCCGCGGCCGCGTGACGGTGGAGTGGGGGCTCGCCGGCCGCCACCAGGCCGACAACCTCCTCGCGGCCGCGACGCTGGCGCTCGCGTCCGGCGTCGCGCCGCACAGCGTGGCGGCCGCCGCGGCGCGCCTGCGTCCGGCGCCGCGGCGCGGCGAGGTGCACGACCTCGGCCGGGGGATGACGCTAGTCGACGACAGCTACAACTCGTCGCCCCAAGCTGCCGGCGCGCTGCTGGCGCTGCTCGCGGCCACGCCCGGCCGCCGGGTTGCCGTGCTCGGCGAGATGCTCGAGCTCGGACCGGCGGGGGCGGGGCTCCACCGCGAGGTCGGGCGGCGGGCCGCCGCCGCCGCGGACGTCGTGGTCGCGGTGGGCGCCGCCAACGCACGCGAGCTCGCCCAGGCCGCCGGCGCCGGAGCGCACCACGCCGCCTCGGCCGCCGCGGCGCTCGAGCTGTTGCGCGGCCTGCTGCGGCCCGGCGACGTCGTGCTCGTCAAGGGCTCGCGTGGCGTCGGCCTCGACGCGCTCGTCGACGGCCTGCTCGGGGAGGTGCGCTGATGTTGTACTGGCTCCTCTACGAGCTGCACCCCGCCTGGGGGCCGTTGAACGTCTTCCGCTACATCACCTTCCGGGCGGCGCTCGCGATCCTGACGGCGCTCGTGGTCGGGATCGCTTGCGGCCCCGCCCTGATCCGCGCGCTGCGCGCCCGCCAGATCGGGCAGTCGATCCGTGAAGAGGGCCCCCAGTCGCACCAGGCGAAGGCGGGCACGCCGACGATGGGCGGCCTGCTGATCCTGGCGGCGGTGCTGGCGCCGGTGCTCCTCTGGGGCGACCTCACCGAGCCGTGGGTCTGGATCGTGACCGCGACCACGCTCGCGTTCGCCGGCATCGGGTTCCTCGACGA
>JAKAFI010000121.1 GCA_021818005.1 Acidobacteriota bacterium
GGCACTGCGTTATCGGGCTTGGCGGCGTGCGCGGACGCCGCGACCTCCGCGAACGTCACGATGTGGGCGGTCTTGGCGATCATCCCGCGGGTGTACGAGTTGTCCGGAAGCACGACGGTCTGGCCGATGCGGCCGAGCCCGAGACCGCGGGTGACCACGCGCTTGACCCGTTCCTGGTTACCGATGATGCTGCGCACCTGCGTGACGCGCAGCGTTGGCGTCGTCGTCTTACGTCGCGTCGTCATACTTCGACCTCCGGGAGCGGTCCGGCCGTCGGCTCGACGTCCTCGCCGACCTCGACCTCGCCGGAGCTGCGCCGGAGCTGCGACACCTCGTCGCTCGTCGTCAGCTGCTCGAGCGCCTCGAACGTCGCGCGCACCAGGTTGTGCGGGTTGGTCGTGCCGAGCGACTTGGTGAGCACGTCCGCGATCCCGGCCGCCTCGGCGATGGCGCGCACGGCGCCCCCGGCGATCACGCCGGTGCCCGGCGAGGCCGGACGGAGCAGCACCTTCCCCGCCCCGAAATGGCCGATGACCTCGTGCGGAATCGTCGTGCCGCTGCGGCGCACGGTGATCATCACGCGCCGCGCCGCCTCGGTCGCCTTGCGGATCGCCTGCGGCACCTCACGCGCCTTGCCGGTGCCGAAGCCGACCTTGCCGTTGCCGTCGCCGACGACCACCAGGGCCGAGAACGAAAAGTTCTTGCCGCCCTTGACGACCTTGGTGACGCGGTTGATGTTCACCACGTGATCGATGAATTGGCTATCCCGCTCGCTCATCACTTGGCCCCTAGAACTTCAGACCCGCTTCGCGGGCCGCGTCCGCCAGCTCCTTGACCACACCGTGGTAACGGAAGCCGGCTCGGTCGAACACCACCGAGGTGATCCCTTTGTCCTTCGCGCGCTCGGCGATCGCCTTGCCGACCACGCGCCCGGCCGCCTTGTTGCCGCCGTGGGCCAGGTCCTTGCGCAGGTCGGTCTCGAGCGTGGAGGCGGCGACGAGGGTCGTACCCTTGACGTCGTCGATGAGCTGCGCGTAGACGTTCGCCAGCGACCGGAACACCGCCAGCCGCGGGCGCTCGGCGGTACCGGACACCCGCTTGCGGATGCGCATGTGGACGCGCCGACGCCGTTGCTTCCTGTCCTTCAGTTGCGCCATGGCGTTACGCTCCCGTCTTTCCGGCCTTGAGCTTCAAGACCTCGTCGGAGTACTTGACCCCCTTGCCCTTGTACACGTCGGGGGGGCGCACACCGCGGATCTCCGCGGCCACCTGCCCGACGCGCTGCTTGTCGATGCCCTCGACGGTCAGCCGGTTGGCCTTCGCATCGTAGCTGATCGCCACGCCCTCCGGCGCCTTGTAGGTCACCTGGTGGGAGTAGCCGACCGAGAGCACCACCTCGCGGGGGTTCTTGAGCTCGGCCTTGTAGCCGACGCCGACGATGTCGAGTTCGCGCTTGAAGCCCGCGGTGACGCCCGCCACGGCGTTGGCGAGCAGCGCGCGGGTCAGCCCGTGGAGCGCCCTGACCTCCGGGAGATCGCCGGTACGCGTCACCACGACTTGCTCGCCCTCGACGGCAGCGTCGATCCCGGCCGGCAAGGCGTACTGCAGCGCGCCCTTCGGCCCCTTCACCTGCACCACCCGGTCCGTCATGGTCACCTGGACCGCCTTCGGGATCGGGATCGGGTTCTTTCCGATGCGAGACATGGCAGCCTCCCTACCACACGCGGCACATGACCTCGCCGCCGAGACGCGACTCGCGCGCCTTGGCGTCGGTCATGAGCCCCTTGGAGGTCGAGACCACGGCGACGCCCATGCCGCCCCGGACGTGGGGCAGCGCTTCGACGCCGCGGTACACCCGCAGGCCCGGGCGGGAGATCCGCTCCAGGCCGTGGATCGCGGGCTCCCCGTCCGACGAGTAGCGCAGGTACAGACGCAGCGTGCCCTGCGGCCCCTCCTCCAGTACCTTGAAGGTGCGGATGAACCCCTCCTCCTGGAGGATCTTGGACAGCTCGAGCTTGACCTTGGAGGCGGGCACGTCGCAGCGGTCCTTGCCCACGAGCACCGCGTTGCGGATGCGGGTGAGGAGGTCGGCGATCGGATCGGTCATCGTCATCGCACACCCCCTACCAGCTCGCCTTGGTCACGCCCGGGAGGTAGCCCTCCAGGGCGAGCTTGCGGAAGCAGAGACGGCACAGCTCGAACTTCCGCATGTAGGCGCGCGGGCGGCCGCAGATCTTGCAGCGGTTGCGGTGGCGCACACGGAACTTCGGCGTCCGCAACGATTTGGCAACGAGACAGGTACGAGCCACTGCGCCCTCCTAACCTTTCACGAACGGGAAGCCGAGCTCCTGCAGCAGGAACCTGGCCTGGTCGTCGGTCTTGGCCGTGGTCACCACGGTCACGTTCATGCCCTTGGGGACCTCGACTTTCGTGTAGTCGATCTCCGGGAAGATCGAGTGGTCCCGGACCCCCATCGTGAAGTTCCCGCGCCCGTCGAACCCCTTCGGCGACAGCCCGCGGAAGTCGCGGACGCGCGGCAGCGAGATGTTGATCAGCCGGTCGAGGAACTCGTACATCCGGTCGCGCCGGAGCGTGACCGCGCAGCCGATCTGCATGCCGGCGCGCAGCTTGAACTGTGCGATCGAGCGCCGGGCCTTGCGAATCGTCGGCCGCTGGCCGGTGATCGCCGTGAGCTCTTCCACGGCCTGGTCCATCAGCTTGTTGTTGCGCGGGGCCTCGCCCAGGCCCAGGTTGCAGACGACCCTGGTGATCCTCGGCACCGCCATCGGGTTGGAGATCCCGAACTCCTTCTCGAGCTTCGGGATCACTTCCTTCTCGTACTTCTCTTTCAAGCGCGCCATCGTACCCTCTCTTCCTTATTGGTCGAGAATCGCGCCATCGACCTTCGCGAGACGGACCTTGTGCCCGTCCTCGAGCACCTTGTAGCCGATCCTCGTCGGCTGGTTGGTGTCGCTGGAGATCACCATCACGTTCGACACCGCGATCGGCGCCTCCCGCTCCACGATCCCGCCGGCGACACCCTTGCCGGGGTTCGCCTTGGTGTGGCGCTTGAGCATGTTGACGTGCTCGACCACGACCCGGCCGGCCTTGCGGTCGACCCGCATGACCTTCCCCTTCTTGCCCCTGTCCTTGCCGGCGATGACCTGAACCTGGTCGCCCTTCTTGATCTTGAAGCTTTTCGTCATCGCCTCCTCCTAAAGCACTTCCGGCGCGAGCGACACGATCTTCATGAAGCGCCGCTCGCGCAGCTCGCGCGCCACCGGCCCGAACACGCGGGTGCCGATCGGCTCCTTCTGGGCGTTGATCAGCACCGCCGCGTTGTCGTCGAAACGGATGTACGAACCGTCCCTGCGCCGGTGGCTGCTGCGCGTCCGCACGATCACGGCACGCACCACCGTCCCCTTCTTCACCTGCGAGTCGGGGACCGCCTCCTTGACGGCGCACACGATCACGTCGCCGATGTGCGCGTAGCGGCCGGCGTTGGAGCCGCCGAGCTGGCGGATCGCCTGCAGCTTCTTGGCCCCGGAGTTGTCGGCCACCGTCAGCATCGTTCGCATCTGGATCATGGCCGCCTCCTCACGAAGCCCGCTCGATCACGCGCACCACCCGGAACCGCTTGCTCCGGGAGATCGGGCGGCACTCCATGATCTGCACCTTGTCGCCGACCTTGCAGTCGTTCGCCTCGTCGTGCGCCGCGAACTTCCTCGCGCGCTGCACGAAGCGGTGGTAGAGCTTGTGCATGACCACGCTCTCCACCCTGACGACGACCGTCTTGTCCATGGCGTTGGACACGACGGTGCCGACCTTCGTGATCTTCTTGGTCCTGGTCGCGTTATCCATGGCTTACTCCGCTTCCCTGAGGCGCTCGGCGAGGATCGTCTCGACGCGCGCGATGTCCTTGCGCACGAGCCGGATCTTCGCCGGATTGGCGATCTGACCGGTGGCCTTCTGGAAGCGCAGCTTGAACAGCTGCTCCTTGAGCTCGGTCTCGGAGGTCCGCAGCTCCTCGATCGACTTATCCCGCAGTTCCTTGGCTTTCATCGCACCAGCCCCCGTGCCACGAAACGGGTTTTGATCGGAAGCTTGTGGGCCGCCAGGCGCATCGCCTCGCGTGCCACGTCCTCCGTCACCCCTTCCATCTCGTACAGGATCCGCGCCGGCTTGACGACGCACACCCACTCCTCCGGCGCACCCTTGCCCTTGCCCATGCGGGTCTCGGCCGGCTTCTTGGTGATCGGCTTGTCCGGGAACACCCGGATCCAGATCTTGCCGCCGCGCTTCACGTGGCGGGTCATCGCGATACGGGCCGCCTCGATCTGCCGGGCCGTCACCCAACCGGGCTCGAGCGCCTGCAGGCCGTAGTCGCCGAACGACAGCTCACCGCCCCGGGTCGCGAGACCCCGGCGCCGGCCGCGCTGTTGCTTGCGAAACTTGACTTTCTTCGGCATCAACATAGCAGCACCTCATCCCTCACAATGCGCGCCGGTGAGCCTTGTTCCGGTGCAGCTCGCCCTTGTAGATCCACACCTTGACGCCGATCGCCCCGTAGGTCGTGAAGGCCTCGGCGAAGCCGTACTCGATGTCCGCCTTGAGCGTATGGAGGGGAAGCCGCCCCTCCTGATACCACTCGGAGCGGGCGATCTCGGCCCCGTTGAGGCGACCCGAACAACGGATCTTGACGCCCTGGGCGCCGAAACGCAAGGCGTTCTCCATCGAGCGCCGCATCGCGCGCCGGAAGGTGATGCGCCGGACGAGCTGACTGGCGATCGACTCGGCGATCAGCTGCGCCTCGATCTCCGGCCTCTGGATCTCCTGGATGTTGATGTGGATGTCCTGCCCGTAGACGGCGCGCAGCTCGGCCCCGAGCTTGTCCACCTCGGCGCCCTTGCGCCCGATGATGATCCCGGGCCGGGCGGAGAAGATGTTGACCCGGATCTTGTTGGCCGTGCGCTCGATGTCGATCTCGGCGACGCCGGCGTGCGACAGCCGGGTCTTGAGCGCCTTGCGCAGGCGCAGGTCCTCGTGCAGGAGCTTGGCATAGCCCGCGTCGGCGAACCAGCGCGAGCGCCACGTCTTGTTGTAGCCCAGTCTGAAACCGTACGGGTGCGTCTTCTGGCCCACGATCGCCTCCTACTTCTCGCGCTCCGCGACCTGCACGGTCACGTGGCAGAACTTGTGCAGCCGGGGGAAGACACGCCCCATCGACGCCGCACGGAATCGCTTCAGGGAGGGCGCCTGGTTGACCTGGATGCTGGCCAGCACCAGCTTGCCGGTATCCACCCCGGGCACCTTCTGCTCGAGGTTGGCGACCGCCGAGCGGACGAGCTTCTCGAGATCGCGCGCGCAGCGCTTGTGAGTCAGCTTGAGCATGGCCAACGCCCGCGGGATGCCCTGGCCGCGCACGACATCGGCGACCAGCCGCACCTTCTGGGGAGAGCCCTTGTAATAACGAAGTCGAGCTTGCGCTTGCATAGCTTCCCCCTAGTGGGCGGCACCCTTCTCCTTGCGCGTCGCCGAGTGGCCGCGGAACGTGCGGGTGAGCGCGAACTCGCCCAGCTTGTGGCCGACCATGTTCTCGGTGACGAACACGGGAACGAACTTCTGACCGTTGTGAACGGCGATCGTGTGGCCCACCATCTCCGGAATGATCGTCGACCGCCGCGACCACGTCTTGATCACGCGGCGCTCGCGCGAGTCGTTGAGCTGCTCCACCTTCTTCAGCAGGTGGCCATCGATGAACGGTCCCTTGTGGACTGAACGAGCCATCCCGACCTCCCCTACTTCCGCCGCTTCACGATGAAGCGGGTGGTGCGCTTGCACGTGCGCGTCTTGTAACCCTTCGTCGGCTGCCCCCATGGGCTGACCGGGTGCCGGCCGCCCTTGGTCTTGCCCTCGCCGCCGCCGTGCGGGTGGTCGACCGGGTTCATGACCGTGCCGCGCACGTGACCGCGGCGGCCGAGCCAGCGGGTGCGGCCCGCCTTGCCGATCGACACGTTCGAGTGGTCGAGGTTGCCGACCTGTCCGACCGTGGCCCAGCAGGTCGCGAGCACCAGCCGCATCTCACCCGACGGCAGGCGCAGCGTGACGTACGCACCCTCCTTCGCCATCACCTGGGCGCTCGCCCCGGCGGACCGCACCATCTGACCGCCGTGGCCGGGCTTGAGCTCGACGTTGTGCACCAAGGCGCCGAGCGGGATGCTCTTGAGCGGCAGGGCGTTCCCCGGCACGATCTCGGCCTTCTCGGCGGCCACGAGCGTGGCGCCCACGCCGATGCCGTCGGGCGCCAGGATGTAGCGCTTCTCGCCGTCGGCATAGACCAGCAGCGCGATGCGCGCGGAGCGGTTGGGGTCGTACTCGATGCTGGCGACGCGCGCCGGCACGCCCCGCTTGTCGCGGCGGAAGTCGATGGCGCGGTAGCGCCGCTTGTGGCCGCCGCCGCGGAAGCGCAGCGTCTCGTGCCCTTCGTTGTTGCGGCCGCCGCTCTTGCTGATCCCGCGCGTCAGCGATTTCTCCGGCCGGTCCTTCGTGACCTCGCCGAAGTCCAGGCGCGTCATGAAACGAAGGCCCGGAGAGGTCGGCTTGAATGATTTGAGCGCCATGAGCCTTCTCCCTACACCTGATCAAAGAACTCGGTGGTCTTCTCACCGGCGGCGAGGCGCACGTACGCCTTGCGCCAGTCGGGGCGCATGCCGGTGTAGCGGCCGAACCGCTTCTGCTTGCCGCGAACGTTGACCACACGGACCTCGATGACCTTGACCCCGAACAGCGTCTCGACAGCCTTGCGGACCTCGATCTTGTTGGCGCCGCGCGCGACCTGGAAGCACACGGTGTTCGTGGCCTCCTTCAGGTCGGCGGTCTTCTCC
This sequence comes from Acidobacteriota bacterium, assembly GCA_021818005.1. Lineage (GTDB taxonomy): Bacteria > Acidobacteriota > Thermoanaerobaculia > Thermoanaerobaculales > Thermoanaerobaculaceae > RBG-13-68-16. The sequence goes on from JAKAFI010000121.1 coordinate 6,885, forward strand.
GTCACGATCGGGCGCAGAACGATCTGGCGTGGATCCTTCATGACGACAGCACCTCCGATAGCTGGACGAGCGCCCGGCGCGAGAAGACGAGTTCCTTCGCCTGCAGCACCTGGTAGACGTGGACGTGCATCGCGTCCGCGGTGTTCAGCTCCGGCCGGTTGCGGGTCGCGAGCAGCAGGTTGAGGTTGTCGTAGCTGTCGATCAGCAGGACCTTCTCACCCGCCAACCCGAGCGTGCCGAGCCGCGCCATCAGCTCCTTGGTGCGGTGCGTGTCGACGTCGAGCGACTCGAGGACGCGCAGCCGACCGCCGCTCAGGCGCTCGGCCAGCACCGACTTGAGCGCGTTCTTCTTCGCCTTGATGTTGACCTTGGGCTCGTACGAGCGCGGTTGCGGCCCGAACGTCGTGCCGCCGTGCCGCCACAGCGGTGAGCGGCTGGAGCCGTGCCGCGAGCGTCCGGTCCCCTTCTGCTTCCACGGCTTCTTGCCGCCGCCCGACACCAGACCCCGGGTCTTGGTCGCGTGCGTGCCGCTGCGCAGACCGGCCAGGTACCCCTTGACCACCTCGTAGACCAGGTGCGGACGCGCCGGGTACGAGAAGACCTCCGGTGGGAGCTCGATCTCGCCCACGACCTCGTTGTTCCAGTTGCGTACGTCGAGTTTCATGGTCCGCCCCCTTACCCCTTCGTCAGCCGCAGCAGCGAGTTGCGGCCGCCAGGAACGGCACCCTTGAGGAAGAGCAGGTTGCGCTCAAGGTCCACCTTGACCACCTTCACGTGCTTCAGGGTGGTCCTGTCGCCGCCCATCCGCCCGGCCATCCTGGTGCCCGGGAAGACGCGTGACGGGTACGCCGACGGCCCGATGCCGCCCGGCGCCCGGTGGAACATCGAGCCGTGGCTGGCGGCGCCGCCGCGGAAGTGGTGGCGCTTCATCGCCCCCTGAAACCCCTTGCCCTTGGAGGTGCCGACGACCCGGATCACGTCACCGACGGCGAAGATGTCGCACAGCACGGTGTCGCCGGGCTTCACCTCGGACCCCTCGGCGAGAGGGACCTCGGCGAGCACGCGCGTCGGCGGCACGCCGGCCTTGGCGAACGTCCCCTGCAACGGCTTGGTGACGCGGCGCGGCGGCCTGCCGTCGACGAGGCCGAGCTGCGCCGACTCGTACCCGTCCGCGGCCGCGGTCCGCCGCAGCACGACGACGCATGGCCCCGCCTGCACGACGGTCACCGGAACGACGGCGCCGGAGTCGTCGAACAGCTGGGTCATGCCGATCTTCTTGGCGAGAATTCCTTGCACCATGGCCGGCCTCACTTCTTCCCGCCGTAGGCCTTGATCTCGACGTCCACCCCGGCCGGCAGCTCGAGCTTCATCAGCGCGTCCACCGTCTGCTGCGTCGGGTCGAGGATGTCGAGAAGCCTCTTGTGCGTGCGGATCTCGAACTGTTCCCGCGACTTCTTGTCCACGTGCGGCGAGCGCAGCACGGTGAAGCGCTGGATCTGCGTCGGCAGCGGGATCGGCCCCGATACGCTCGCCCCCGTGCGCTTCGCCGTGTCCACGATCTCCGCCGTGGACTGGTCCAGGAGACGGAAGTCGTACGCCTTGAGCCGGATCCGGATCTTGTCCTTGACCATGGCCACTCCTACTCGATGATTTCGGTGATGGTGCCGGCGCCGACGGTGCGGCCACCCTCGCGGATCGCGAACCGCAGCGCCTTCTCCATCGCGATCGGCGTGATCAGCTCCACCTCCACCGCGATCCTGTCGCCCGG
>JAKAFI010000122.1 GCA_021818005.1 Acidobacteriota bacterium
AGGCTTCGATCTGCGCCGGCGACGGAGCCGGCGGCGGCGGGCAGAGCGAGGCCATCAGCGCGCGAACCCGGGCGCTGCGGGCCGCCGCAGCCAGGTCGCGGTCGCCGGGCGTCGGCGAGGCCGCGAGCAGAACCTCCTCGTCGAGGAGCCGGGCGAACAGCGCCCCGGTCAGTTCCGGGTTCACCTCGTCGGCGGCACGTCCCGTCTGTGCGGCGACGAAGCCGTCGAGCTGCTCGAGCGTGACCGCCCGGCCTCCAACCACGGCCAGTCGTCCCGCCCCGCCGCACGCGAGCGCGGCCACGGCGGTCAGGCCGACCGCCAGGGCGCGGCCGTAGCGCCCGGCGGCGGGCCGGGCCGCCCGGTTGCAAATGGTCCTTGCGTTGATCACGTGCATGTCGCCCCCGACCTCTCGCTCGCCCGCTACTGCACCGGGTGGGGGGGGGTCAGGTATCGAGCGAGGAACTGGTAGATCTCCCGGCGCGCCTGGCGGGCGAGAGCGGTGTCCATGCGGTCGAAGCTGTGCCCTCCCGGCGCGTTCTGATAGACCTTGTACTCGAACGGCTTCCCCGCGGCCTTGAGCGCCTGGATCAGGTGCTCGACCTCGATGACGTTCACGTCTTCGTCGTTGGTGTTGGTGTGGATGAGGAGCGGCATCGCGAGCTTGTCGGCGCTCCAGACCGGGGAGCGGCGCTTGTACTCGGCGATGTCCTGGTGCACCGTCTTGCCGATGTGGTAGGGGGCGGAGAACTCGTCCTCGTAGCTCTTCCCCTCGTAGCCCATGCGCTGGACGAGGTCGGACACCGGGACGCCGGCGAACACGCAGGCGTACTCCTTGGGGTGGGCGAACGCCTCCATCAACACGATCAGGCCGCCGTGGCTCCACCCGATGAGGCCGACGCGCGCCGGGTCGACGAAGTCGAAGTTCTCGAGGGCCCACTCGCGGGTCGCGTGGATGTCGTCGACCTCGCGGCCGCCGTAGTCGATGAGCTCGTAGAAGTCGCGACCGTACCCGGTCGAGCCGCGGTAGTCCGGCGCAACCACGACGTACCCCTGCGCCATCAGCTCGCGGATGATGTGGGCGTGGTAGGTGGTGAAATCGGCGTGCACGCCCCCGTGGGGCAGGATCAGCATCGGCAGCCTCTCACCCGGTTTACGGTCGCGCGGCACGAACGTGTAGACGTAGAACCTGACCGGGTTGGTGGCGCCGGGGGCGGTCGGGTTGGCCGGGTTGGCGTCCGGCGGCCCGGCGATGCGCCACTTGTCGACGACGGCGACGTCGCCGACGCGCTGGAACCACGCCACGTCGTCGATCGCCTTGGCCAGCTCGTCGAGCCGGTGGTCGAGGTTCTCCTGCGCCTGCCGGAGCTCCTTCAACTGCGTGCCGGCGGCGTCCTGCGCCGCGGCCCGGCCGGCGAGCACCACCGTCGAAGCCAGCACGATCGCTGCGACCCGAGAGAACCACCCGCTCACCCGCGCCTCCCCGGCGGCCCCGCCGCCGGCGTCAGTGTACCTCCCCGGCCCCGAACGCCGCGGCCCGGCCGACCTCGCCCGCAGCGGCAACCCCTCCGGCTCAACCCTGCGGCGTCGCCGGTGGGCCCGCCGGCGGCGGCTGCATCGCCGGCGGCTTCGGGCGCTGGTCGGGCGGGATCGGATTGCCGAACGTCTTGGCCGCGTCGTCCGCCGGGACCAGGTGGTACTGGCAGCGGTCGATCCTGCTGTGGCTCTTTTCGCGGCCGACCTCGTCGAGGCCGGTGACGCGCTGCTCGGTGTAGAAGGTGACCCCTCCGACCTTGACCGGGTCGTTCCAGCGGAACAGCATCCCGTCGGCCGTGACCCCCTTGCCGAGGTCGGTGAAGGGGCTCTCGGCCTGCACGACGGCGAACGTCGTACGGTCGAGCGCCACCGTCCACGAGGTCGAAATCTGCGGCGTGTCGAAGAACGTGTGCGGCAACTCGACGGCGAGCTTCCAGACCGGTCGGTTGCCGACCGTCGCGGCAGTCACACCGGTGACGGCGACGTCCTCCCAGGCGAGAGAGAACGGCAACAGGAGAGGGAAGAGCTCCCGCCGCAGGGATCGCTTCACCATGTACACCGTGCCGGGTCGCTGATCGACCTTGCCGGCGACCACGGCCCACCCGCCGCTGCCGTCGTCCGCGGCGATCACCCGACTCTGGGGGAGTTCCATCCGGCCCGGGACCGGGCCCGGGGCCGTGAAGTAGAGGTTCTTCAGCGTGGTGGTCACCTGCCCGTCCTGCGTGACCTCCTGGCTCTTGCAGGCGATGCCGACGGTCCCCAGTTTGGTGAACGTCTCCAGGCCGCCGGCCGCGGCGCACGCCTTCCGGATCGCGACGTCCGCCGCCGGCGGCTTCGGCTCCGCCTGCGCCGACACTGGCATCGCCGTGACGAGCCCGGCTCCGATCACTACGAGGTGCCTCAGCGCTGTTCGCATCTCCCGTCTCCCATCGCCGGGGACCGTTCTGGTCACCCGCCTCGCCGCGCGCCACCGTTGGGCCGCTCGCGGTGCCGTCGTGGCCTGCCACAACGGCATGCCCCGGGTTGTCCCCGGAGGGCACCGACCGGATGCAACCGGCGCCAGCACGTCCGGCGCCCGGGTGCGACCTCGATCCGGCGCGGCACTCTAGCCGAGAAGCGAGAACCGTGCCAACCGGGCCTCGAGCGCCGAGGGCCGATCGACCCGGTGCCGGGACGGCGCCGCATGGGAGGGGAGGTTGGTCGGGGCGAGAGGATTTGAACCTCCGACCACACGGTCCCGAACCGTGTGCTCTACCAGGCTGAGCTACGCCCCGACCTGACGAGCGCGAAGCTTACACCACGGCCGCGCCGCCCGCAACCGGCCCGGCGCGGGGCTTCAGTGGGCGAACGAGGCGAGCGCGCCCTTGATGTCGAGGAAGGTGCCGAGACCCGTGAGGTCGATCGAGATGCGGTAGTCGCGGGTCTGGTACGGCTGGATGCGGTAGTCGCGCAGCTCGAACATCGCGCTCCAGCAACTGCCGCGCCAGCGGAAGACGTAGCTCTGTTGCAGCAGCTGGTGCTGGTGGATGTCGTAGGCGATCTGGCTCTCGAGCCGCCACGGCACGTGGCCGGGCGCCAGCCCGAAGAAGAGGCGCGTCTGCGACGAGGTCACGCTTCCGTTCGTGTCGTAGCTCGAGTACCAGGTGAGGTTGAGGGCGTTCGCCCCCTGGCCCCAACCGCCCGACAGGGAGGTGCTCTGCAGCTTGTTGGTCACCGGGTCGAAGTCGACGCGCGTGTCGATGGTGCTGGTCGGGACCGGCAGCACCCGCAGCCAGAGGTCGAGCGGCCCCTTGAGGCTGGCGGGGAGCGGTTGGCCGGGCTGGCCGGTCGCGGGGTCGAACGTGGTGCGGGCCGGGGTGAGGGGGTCGGAGAGCGAGTACGCCTGGCTGATCTCGAAGCTTGCGAGTTGGCGGCTGCCGGCGGGGCCGCTCTTGACCAGCAGGTAGTTGCCGAGCGTCCACTTCACCTGGTTGGTCACGAGCACGGAGTCGCGCTCGTCGAACAGCGGGATCTGCGACGCGGTCGAGTTCACGCCGGAGCCGCCGGGGTTGGAGACGTAGGTGTACTCGATGCGCGGCTCGACCAGATGCTTGAGCTTATCGCCGTTCGCCTTGCTCCAGATGCGGGAGAACGACGGGCCGACGATTTCGAGTCCCGCGGTGCCGTACTTGCGCGAGACCGGCGTGTTCAGAAGGCGCTGGCCGTCGGCCGACATGCTCGCCGTGTAGTACGTCTCCCGCGCCCCGACCGTCGGCGTGATGTTGAGCCAGGCGAAGCCGGGGGTGAGCAGCGACACCGTAGGGAAGAGATCGAGGCGACCGTAGCGGCCGCTCACCGTGGCCGAGCGGTTGACCTGCAGCCCGTCGACGAGGGCGTCGGCGGACACGTACAACGCGGTCTTGCCGATCCTGGTCGAGCGCAGCAGGTACTCGACCTCCCCGAGCCGGCTGAGCGTGACCTCCGACGTGGTGAGGCCGTTGGCGTCGGTGAAGAACGTCTGCCGGTGATCGCCGCGGAACGTGAGCACCTGGGGTCCCCAGTTTCGCGCCAGGTTGACGTAGGAGTACAGGGTGCGCAAGCCGGTCGGGTTGATCGTGCCGTCGAACTGCTGGAAGAAGTCGAGGTCGGAAACCTGCTGCAGTTCGGCGTGCAACGCCCACCCGCCGGGGAAGAGCTGGTTGTGCTTCCCGCTGGCCTTCCACTTCCAGCTCTTGCTCACGGGGTCCCAGACGAACTCGTCGGCGATCTCCCCGTACGCGTTGTCGGCGGGCGCCCAGCGCATCTCCTGCCCGAGCCCGAGGTAGTGCTTGGTGAACAGATCGACGTAGAACGTGGTGTCGAACGAGCGCGAGACCGGCCAGAAGAACGAGTTTCCGAGATACGCCCCGCGCTGGGCCGAGAAGCCGAACGTGGGCACGAGGAACCCGGCGGCGCGATCGCGCTTGACCGGCCAGAGCAGACGCGGCGTGTAAAAGATCGGGATGCCGCGCACCTTGATCTCGGCGTCGCGGAAGTGCCCGTACCCCTCCAGCTGCACCATGGCATCCCGGACCTCGATGCTCCACGGCGGCGCCTTGTCGGTGAGGTCGCAGCTCGTGAACACGCCGCGCGTGAAGTGATACTTGTCCTCGCTCAGCTTCTCCACCTCCTCGCCGCGGAAGTGGTACGTGGGGGGAAAGAACGCGTCCACCTTGTACATCGTTCCCAGCTTGGAGCGGAGATCGAAGTCCATGCGGTCGCACGCGATGCGCGTCTGACCCTGGTCGAGGATGACGTTGCCCTCGGCGTGCAGGTGCATCGTCTGCAGGTTGATCTCGACCTCGTCGCAGCGCAACGAGATGTCCTGATAGTGGAGCTGCACGTCGCCCTGCGCGCACCAGAGCTGGTCCTGGACCCACTGTTGCTGCGCCGCGTCGACGGTGACCTGCTGGGCGAGCGCGGGGGGGGCGGCCGCGGCGGCGACCGGCCGCAACAGCGCGGCCGCGAGAGCGGCCAGCGCGAGCAGGCACCGGGTCGCGCGCAACCCGGCCGCACGCCTCCGATCCCCCCCGAGCCCTCGCGCCACGCGCCCTCCCCGTGAGCACCGTCATTCTAGCTTGGAGTCGGCACGCGCCGGAGTATCCTCGGCGTGTGCGTTGGCTGGCGCTCGACGTAGGCTCCCGGCGGGTCGGGGTGGCGGTATGCGATGCCGGCGAAACGGTCGCCTCCACGCTGCGCGCCCTCCGCTTCGACGGCGCCCAGGGCGTGGCACAGGCGGTGGCCGGCCTGGTGGCGGCGTGGAACGCCGACGGTGTCGTGGTCGGCGTCCCCGTGACCGCGGCCGGGCAGGGCCGCGGCGAACGCCGGGTGGCGGCGGTGGTCGCGGCGCTGCGCCGTGTGCTTACGGTCACCGTCGAGACCGCGGATGAGCGGGGGACGACGCGAGCGGCCGAGGAGCTCCTCGCCGAGGCGGGCGTGCCGCGGAGCCGCTGGCCCGATCTCGTCGACAGCTTGGCCGCGCGTCTCATCCTCGACCGGCACCTTGCGGCCCGTGGCGCGCCGGGGCCGGTGCGGCCGGCGTCGGGACGTTGACCTCACCGCCGGGCGGGTGTTAGCGTGAGCGCAGTTCTGGAGGGGCTGCGATGGCCGACACCTACGCGAGTTTCGGGAGGTTTCTCCTTCTCAAGCAGCGGACGCAGGACGGCCTGGGAACGCTGTGGCGGGTCGGCGAGATGGAGCGCTCCAGCTTCCGCAGGATCGCCTGGTTGCGGCGCTTCGACCAGGCGGGGTTGAACCGCACCGCGCTGGTCGCCGAGGCCGCGACCGCCAACCAGGTTGCGCAGGTCCTCAAGGCGAGCAACATCGTGAGGAACGCTGTGTTCGGCAGCGAGGACGGCGTGCCGTACCTGGCGTGGGACTACGTGCCGGCGCAACCGCTCGACCAGCTCATGGCGCGCGCCGCGGCCGAGCAGTTTCCGATCGCGATCGACAACGCCCTGCTGATCGTCGAAAAGCTGACCGCGGCGCTGGCCGCCGCCGCGGCGGTTGAGGTCCAGGGCGAGACGCTCATCCACGGCTTCCTGGTGCCGCAGCTCGTCATGGTCGGTAACGACGGCGAGGCGCTCGTTGCGGGCTTCGGCCTGGCGCGCGGCCTGCGCAGCAACCTCGACCGCGTGGCGGTCAAGCGGAGCGCGGCGCCGTACCTGGCACCGGAGGTGCTCGCCGGAGGACCGGCGACCCGCCGCTCGGACGTCTATTCACTCGGCGCCATCCTGTTCCAACTGCTCTCGGGAGCGCCGTTGCCGGAGGACCCCGCGGCGCGCGCGGCGGCTCTCGAACATCCCGCGCTCGCGTTCGAGGAGGGGCCGATCCCGACCGACGTGCTTGCGATCCTCGGCAAGACGCTGGCGCCCAAACCCGACGACCGCTTCCCGGCGGCGGCGGAGTTCAAGCGCGAACTGGAGAAGCTCCTGTACGGCGGCAGCTACTCGCCGACCACCTTCAACCTGGCGCTGTTCATGGACCGGCTGTACCGCAACGAGATCGAGGCGGACGACCGCGACGTCCAGCACGAGCGCGCGCTCGACGTCGCGGCGCACTACCAGCCTCCCAAGCCGGAGGAGCCGCCGGCCAGCGCGCCGCCGCCGCGGCGCACCGGGATGCTCGCCGCGATGATCGGCGGCGCCGTGGTCCTGCTCGGCGTGATCGGGTACCTGGTGACGAGCCGGCCGAGCGCCCCGCCTGCGGTCGATCAGGACGCGCAAAAGAAGATGCTGCAGGAGCTGGTGAACACCCAGGTCGCGCAGGCACTCAAGGAGAAGGAGGACCAGCTTCGCCAGGAGCTCGAGGCCGAGAGGGCCAAGACCGAGGAGCTGCGCAAGCAACTGGCCGCGCCGAAGCAGGGCCCGGCCGCCAAGACGGTGTCGCCGGCGGAGCAGCAGCGGCTGCAGCAGGAGCTGGCCGCGCGCGAGGCGGAGCAGAAGAGCAAGGAAGCGGAGCTGGCGAGGGTCAAACAGCAACAGGAGGCCGAGGCGGCGAAGGCTCGCCAGCAGCAGGCGGCCGCCGCCAGGCTCGCGCTGCAGCCGACCGCGGTCCCGACCGCGCCGGCAACGCCGACGGCCGCTCCGGCGCCGCTCGCGCCGCCGGCCGCCGCTCCCCGGTCCGAGATCGCGAGCGCCGCCCCGACGGCGCGCCCCGCGGCGCCAACGCCGGAGATGGCGATCGGGGCCGGTCTCGGGTCCGGTGTGCGAGCCGGCGACCTGGTGGATTTCGCCCAGGTCGACGTGCCGCCGCGCAACCTCGTGGAGACCAAGGTGACGCTGCCGCGCAACACCGCGTTCTCGCGCGCGCCGGTGGACGGCTATGTGATCCTGAAGGTGCTCGTCGACGAGAAGGGCGGCGTGGACGAGGCCCAGGTGCTGCGCGGCCTGCAGCCGCCGCGGCCGGACATCGTCAACGCCTGCATCGAGGCCGCGAAGCGGAACCGGTACCGGCCGGCGATGAAGGACGGCAAGCCGGTCAAGACGTGGATCACGGTGACCTACCACATCGTGATCAAAGCCGGGACCTGAGTCCGGCGCTCGCCGGTTCCGGCTGAACGGCCCGGCGCGGGTTCCGCGATCGGTCGGACCGCGTTCACCGCGCCGTCATCTGGATATTGGCGAGGAACTCCTCGTTGGTCGGGTACTGCTTGAGCTTGGTGAGCAGGACCTGCATCGCCTCGTGCGGGGGGAGCGCCGCCAGCGCGCGCCGCAACAGGTAGATGCGCTCGACCTGGTCCTTCGAGTACAGCTTCTCCTCCTTGCGTGTCCCGGATTGCGGGATGTTCATGCACGGGAAGATGCGGCGCTCGAAGAGGTCGCGGGTGAGCACGATCTCCATGTTGCCGGTGCCCTTGAACTCCTGGAAGATCACCTCGTCCATGCGCGAGCCGGTGTCCACCAGGCAGGTGGCGATGATCGTCAGGGAGCCGCCGTGCTCGATGTTTCGCGCGGAGCCGAAGAACCGGCGCGGCTTCTCCATGGTGCGGGCGTCGATGCCGCCGGAGAGGATGCGCCCGGAGCTCTTCTGATTGTTGTTGTACGCTCGCGACATGCGGGTGAGCGAGTCCATGAGCACGACGACGTCGCCGCCGAGCTCGACGAGCCGGCGCGAGCGCTCGAGCACCATCTCCGAGACTTCGATGTGGCTCTGGATCGACTCGTCCGACGACGAGGCGTAGACCTCGCCCTTGATGATGTTGCGCTTCCAGTCCGTGACTTCTTCCGGGCGCTCGTCCACCAGGAGGACGAAGATCTGCACCTCCGGGTGGTTGACGCCGATCGCGTGGGCGAGCTGCTGCAGGAGCGTCGTCTTGCCGGCCTTGGGGGGCGCGACGATGAGGCAGCGTTGCCCCTTGCCGATCGGGGCCATGAGCTCGATCACGCGCGGCTCGAGGACTCCGGGGTCGGTCTCGAGCTTGAAGCGCGGCGTGGGGTCGATCGAG
>JAKAFI010000123.1 GCA_021818005.1 Acidobacteriota bacterium
CCCCACGCTGCCCCCGCCGGCCTTCCGTCTGCCGGCCCGACTCGAGGGGCTGCGGGCACTCGCGTACAACCTCTACCCGACCTGGCATCCGGAGGCGCGCCAGCTCTTCGCCCACATCGACGCCGCGCTGTGGTCGCGCTACCGGAACCCCGTCGCGATCCTCATGAGCCACCAGGGCTGGGCCGCCCAGCTCGAGAACCCGGCGTTCATGGCGGAGTACGAGACCGTCCTCGCCGACTTCGAGCGCTACATGGCGAACGGTGCGGGCCACTGGTTCACGCGGCACCACGCGGACGAGCTGCAGGGACCCATCGCCTACTTCTGCGCCGAGTACGGCCTCACCGAGACGCTCGGGATCTACTCCGGTGGCCTCGGGATCCTCGCCGGCGACCACGCGAAGACCGCATCGGACATGGCGCTCCCGTTCGTCGCGGTCGGCCTCTTCTACCATCGCGGCTACTTCCGGCAGACGATCGACGCGGACGGCCACCAGGAGCACGCATACCCCGACTACGACCCGCTCCGGCTGCCGCTGCTGCGCGTCGCCTCGCTCGAGGGCGATCCCCTGACGATCCCGGTCGAGCTGCCCGGGCGGACGGTGTGGTGCGCCGTGTGGCTCGCCCAGGTGGGCCGGGTCCCGCTGCTGCTGCTCGACACCGACATCGCGGAGAATGTCCCGCCGGACCGCCCGATCACGAGCATCCTGTACGTCCGGGGCCGAGAGATGCGGTTCTGCCAGGAGATGGTGCTCGGCGTTGGCGGGGTGCGCGCGCTGCGGGCGCTCGGCATCGACCCCGCCGTGTGGCACCTCAACGAGGGCCATTCCGCCATGATGCTGGTGGAGCGTGCCCGCGAGCTCGTCGCCCAGGGACTGCCGCTGGACGAGGCGCTGACACGCGTCCGGCGCGACTCCGTCTTCACGATCCACACGCCGGTCTCCGCCGGGAACGAGCGCTTCGACGCGCAGCTGGTCCGCCGGCTCGCCGCCCCGCTCTCCGGCCAGGACGGCGTCGACCTCGAGCGGATCCTCGATCTCGGGCGCGACGTGGCCGGAAACCCCGCCGAGTTCGACATGACGGCGTTCAGCCTGCGACTGACGAACGCCGCGAACGCCGTGAGCCACCTCCACGCGGAGACAGCGAACGCAACGTGGGCAGCCATCCTCGAGCACCCCATCGTCGGCATCACGAACGGGATCCACGTCCCGAGCTGGGTGGGACGGCCACTGCGGACCCTGTACCAGGATCGCGGCGGGGACCTCGACGACCTCGACGCCGAGGTCCGCACGAAGCGGTTCTGGGATCGGCTCGACCAGATCCCGGATCGCATGCTCTGGGCAGCGCACACACGGCAGAAGCTCGAGCTGGCGCACTTCGTCCGGGGTCGGCTGCTCGCGCAGCTCGCACGGCAGGGTGAGTCCCCGGACGAGCTCGAGGCGATCGGGCACCTGATGGACGGCAACGCCCTGACGATCGGGTTCGCGCGGCGGTTCGCGACCTACAAGCGCGCCGCGCTGCTGTTCAGCGACGAGGAGCGCCTCGCGCGGATCCTCTGGAACCCCGAGCGGCCCGTGCAGATCGTGTTCGCGGGCAAGGCCCACCCGGCGGACCGTCCCGGTCAGCGTGTGATCCAGGACATCTGGGAGCGCAGCCGCTCGCCGCGCCTGCGCGGCCGCGTCTTCATGATCGAGGACTACGACATGCGGGTCGCGCGCTTCCTGATCCAGGGCGTCGACGTCTGGCTGAACAACCCGCGTCGCCCGCTGGAGGCGTCGGGGACGAGCGGCATGAAGGCTGCCGTGAACGGGATCGTGAACCTGTCGGTGCTCGACGGCTGGTGGGACGAGGGCTGGACTGGTTCGAACGGCTGGGCCATCGGCGGGCGCGAGACCAACCCCGACGAGGGGGCCCAGGACTGGGCCGACGCGCAGGAGCTGTACCGGATCCTCGAGCAGGAGGTCGTGCCCCGGTACTACGAACGGGATCGCAACGGCCTGCCGGTGGCGTGGCTGGACACCGCCCGCAACTCGATCCGGACCACCATCTGGCAGTTCTCGACCACGCGGATGATCGAGGAGTACACCGAGCAGCTCTATCTCCCGGCGGCTCGCAACGCCGGTCGCGGCAAGCCCGCCCGACGCCGGCGGCGGTCGACGGCCGAGGCGGGCGGCAACGGCACGGGTCCGGCGCGAGAGGGTGCGACCAGGCGCACCGCACGAACCGGATCGACCATGGGTGACGGCGCAACCGCCGGCGGACCTGCTGCGGGCGATGGCGAGCAGGGGCAGGTTCCGACGCAGCAGGAGGCCTGAGGGCCCGTCGATCCGGGCGGTCGACGAGAGGGAGATGGAGGGAGGCCGGTGACCGGCCGCATCGCACTGGCGCTCGCCATCCACAACCACCAGCCCGTGGGCAACTTCGGCTGGGTCTTCGAGGACGTCTACCGCTCGGCCTACGAACCGCTCCTGCAGGCGCTCGAGCGACACCCCGCCGTCCGCCTGTCGCTCCACTACACGGGTCCCCTCATCGAGTGGCTGCAGGATGCCCATCCCGACTTCCTCGAGCGGCTCGCCGCCCTCGTCGCACGCGACCAGGTCGAGGTCCTTGGCGGTGGCTACTACGAGCCCGTGCTGGTGTCGCTGCCGGAACGTGATCGGCACGGACAGCTGGTGCGCATGGCGGACGAGGTCGAGCGCCTCTTCGGGCGGCGTCCGCAGGGCGCCTGGCTCGCCGAGCGGGTATGGGAGCCGCAGCTGCCGTCGGTCCTCGCGGACGCCGGCTACGAGTGGACGATCCTCGACGACAACCACTTCCGCGCCGCCGCGGTGCCGGAGGACGCGATGTGGGGCGCGTACGTCACAGAGGACCAGGGCCGGCTGCTCCGCGTGTTCGGCACGGGGCAGGGTCTCCGGTATCGCATCCCGTTCGGAGAGCCCGACGACGTCATCACGCACCTCCGGGGCAACGCGACCGAGGACGGCCACCGGCTGGGCTTCATGGGGGACGACGGCGAGAAGTTCGGGGCGTGGCCGGGCACGTACGAGCACTGCTGGAGCCGCAACCGGTGGGTGGACCGGTTCTTCGGCCTGATCGAGGACAACGCGAGCTGGCTGACGACGACCACGCCCTCCGACTGGCTCGAGCGGGAGGCGCCGATCGGCCGCGTGTACGTGCCGACGGCCTCGTACGTCGAGATGGGCGAGTGGGCGCTGCCGCCGGAAGACTCGAACGTGTTCACCGCGCTCATCAAGCGCGCGACCGACGGGAACCTCCCCGAGCGCCGCTTCCTCCGGGGCGGGTTCTGGCGGAACTTCCAGGCACGCTACCGCGAGATCAACGACCTCCACAAGCAGATGCTCCGCGCGTCGGCCAAGGTCGACGCGATGCGCGCCGGGCCGGCGAAGGAGGCCGCACGCGACCACCTCTTCCGTGGGCAGTCGAACGACTGCTACTGGCACGGGCTGTTCGGTGGGATCTACATCGTGCACATGCGCCTCGCCACGAGCGCGCACCTGATCGCCGCGGAGGATCTGGCGGACGCCACGGCAGAGCCGGCGGGGACAGCGGAGGCGGAGGGAACCGCCGCGACGGCGACGGCCGGCACCGCCGCGCGCGCGTCGACGGCCGAAGCGGGCGAGACGGCCGAGGCGCTCGGGGTGCCCATGGCGATCGCGTCGCCCGCGATCGTCGGCAGCGCTGCGCTCGAGGCGCAGGTGATCGCCGAGCAGCTGACGGTGGTGGCGGGCGGGCGGATGGACGGAACGCCGGTCGGAGCCGGCGCCTCGGACGCGGATGCGGCGGGGACGCAGCGGCACACCGACGCCGGGGAAGCGACGGGCGAGGGTGTGCGCCGGGAGTCCGGATCTCTCGTGCCCGCCCGGCGCGTCCCCCTCGACCTCGCCACGGCACCGGCCCGTGGCTCGACCCTCCTCGACGCCGACATGGACGGGATCCCCGAGGCGTACCTCGCCGGGCGCGGGCAGGTCGTGATCGTCGACGTGGCCGAGGGCGCAACGATCGCGACCTGGGACCTGCGCGCCACCCGGCTCGCGCTCGCGTCCGTCGTCCGCCGCAGGCCCGAGGCGTACCACGCAACGCTCGTCGCGCACGAGCGGGCCGCGGAGCTTCGGGCCGGCACCGCGGCCGGCACCGCGGCCGGCGCCGCGGAGGCGACGACCGGCGGCGCGCCGAAGACGATCCACGACGTCGTGGCCGCGAAGGAGCCGGGGCTCTCGAGCCGACTGATCTACGACCGGCACGAGCGGCGGTCCGCGCTGCTCCACATCGTGCCGGTCGGCTCGGACGCCGAGGCGTTCCGGCGCCAGACCGTCGAGGAGCTCGCGGATACGGTTGACGACCCGTATCGCGTCGTGCGCCTCGCCGACGGGGAGCTGGTCGCGGAGCGTGCCGCTCACGCCGCGCGCCAGCTCATCGTCGCACGCAAGACGCTGCGGATCGCCGGAGACCGGCTCGACCCGTCGCTCTCGCTCGACGTCGAGGTGGGGCATCACGGCGACGTGCCGCTGGACGCGGAGCTCGTGCTCGAGTGGAACATCGACCTCGCGGGCGGCGGCCACAACCCGGCGGCGTGGTACGAAGTGCCCGCAGCCGAACCGACCGGCGCGTCGCCGGCGTCCGGAGCGGGCGGGGCGCGGCGCTTCCCGCACGACTCGATGGAGCACCCGGGCCGCCTCGCGCGGTTCGCGTTCGCGAACACCGCCGAGGGCGCACGGATCGACGCGACGCTCGACCCGGCTGCCGATGTGTCGTGGTATCCGGTCGAGACGGTCTCGAACTCGGAGTCAGGCTTCGAGCGGCAGTACCAGGGCAGCTCGCTGCTGCTGACATGGCCTCTGCGTCTCGCGCCCGGGGCAACAGCGGCGTGCCGCGTCCGGTTCGACGTCACGAGCTCGCGCGACCATCGCGCCCAGGAGCGATGACGACTGGCCGGCTGGCCGTTCACGGCCACTTCTACCAGCCCGACCGGCGCGACCCGTTCAGCGGCGACATCCCCCCGGATCCCACGTCAGCGCCGGCCCACGACTGGACGGCGCGCGTCACCGACGAGTGCTACGCGCCGAACGCGGCGCGCGGGAACTTCCGGCACATCGGATGGGACATCGGCCCCGCGCTCGCCACGTGGCTCCGCCGGTACCGCCCGGACGTCCACGACATGATCGTGGCGCAGGACGAGGGGACGAACGCGATCGCCGTCGGGTACCACCACGCGATCCTGCCGCTCGCCTCGATGCGCGACCGGCGGACCGAGATCCGATGGGGGCTTCGGGACTTCGAGCTCCGCATGGGCCGCCGGGCGACCGGGATCTGGCTGCCGGAAACGGCCGTCGACCTCGCGACGCTCCGCCTGTGCGCGGAAGAGGGCGTGCGGTACACGATCCTCGCGCCGTGGCAGGCCGGGACCGACGGGGACCTCGACACCCGACGTCCGTACCGCGTGGACGTCGGCGAGGGGCGGTCGCTCGTCGTGATGTTCTACGACCGCGGCCTCTCGACTGCCGCCAGCTTCGATCCTGCCGCGACGCGGAACGCCGACGAGTTCGTCCGGACGCGGGTCGCGCCACGCCTGGCCGATCCCCTCCCCTCGGGCGACGCACCCCTGGCGCTCATCGCGACCGACGGTGAGCTGTACGGGCACCACCAGCCCTTCCGGGAGCTGTTCCTTGCGCGGCTCACGACGTGGTACGGGCAGGTCGCGGGAGGCCCGCACCTCGACGTCGGATCGCTGGGCGAGATGCTGGTTGCGAGCGGACGGCCCCCGCTTCCCGCGATGACGATCCACGAGCGCACGAGCTGGTCGTGCCACCACGGCATCCTCCGCTGGAGCGCCGAGTGCCCGGACGCGGCCGACGCGCGCTGGAAGCAGCCGCTCCGGATGGCGCTCGATCGGCTCGCGGCCGGAATCGACGCGGTCACGGAGCGGCTCGTCGCGCCGCTCGGCATCGACCCGTGGAAGGCGCGGGACGGCTACGTCGACGTCGTGTCGGGGTACACGACAGCCGGGGCATACGTGGCCCGCGTGCTTGCGGAGGCCGGCGCGCATGAGGCCGGCGGTCGCCGGGCGCACGCGCCCGTCGCGCCTGCGGATGCCGCCCGGCAGGAACCGGCCGGGCGAACGGCGACACCGGCGGGCCGGTCGCACCGGGCGCGCGAAGCGCGGCTGCTGGAGGAGCTCCTCGCGGCGCAGGCATCACGGCTCTCGATGTTCCAGTCCGACGCGTGGTTCTGGGACGACCCCGCGCGATCCGAGACGCTCCAGGCCCTGCGGTTCGCCGCGCACGCCGTCCGGATCGTCGACTGGCTCGCGGGCTCCCGGCTCGAGGAGGCGCTCGTCGACGACCTGGCCGTGCTCCGGTCGCCGTCGACCGCGCTCGACGGCGCGGCGCTCTACCGCGTCGCGCTCGATGAGGTGGGACAGCCGCCGTTCGAGTGAGCGGCGCCAGGCGCCTCGCCCGCCGCAAGCGCGGGTCGGCCCGCCATGGATCATCCGGCTCGCCGTGTTGCGCCGAACGCCCGATTGGCCGTCTCGACCGAACTTCCAGCGCCCGGCGGCCCTGATCGGCGTCCGGAAACCGCCTTCCTGAGATCAGCCTGCCCGGTTCTGGCTGGTGTTGCGCCCTGCAGAATGTAGTCAGTAGATAGCTTGACATCTGCGGCTAGATGTGCATGCTTGTCGCATGGTGAAGCCGAAGACCGGCGCGATGCACGTAGTCAGGGTGGTGAGCCGGCAGGGGGGCCGCGAGTACGTCAGCACGCTGCTGCGCAACTCGTACCGCGAGGACGGCAAGGTCAAGAAGCAGACGGTCGCCAACCTGTCCCACCTGCCCCAGCCGCTCATCGAGCTGATCCGAGGCTTCCTGCGGGGCGAGCACTATGTGCCGGCCGGCGAGGCGTTCACGATCCGCCGGAGCCTGCCCCACGGCCACGTGGCAGCCGTGCTCGGGATCGCCCGTTCCCTCGGGCTGCCGGGGCTCCTCGACCGGCGACCGTCCCGGATGCGGGACCTCGCCCTTGCCCTGGTGGTGGCCCGACTCGTGAAGCCGGTCAGCAAGCTCGCTACCACATCCCTGCTCGGGAGTACGACGCTGGGTGCCTGTCTCGGCATCGAGGGCGCCGACGAGAACGAGCTGTATGCCGCCATGGACTGGCTGCTCGAGCGCCAGGCAAAGGTGGAGGCCGCCCTCGCCCGCCGCCACCTGGCGCCCGGCGCGCTCGTGCTCTACGACCTGACGAGCACGTACATGGAGGGCCGCCACTGCGCCCTCGCCCGGCACGGCCACTCGCGCGACCACCGCCCCGACCGCCCGCAGGTCGAGTTCGGCCTGCTCACCGATGCGCGGGGCTGCCCGGTCGCGGTCGAGGCGTTCAGCGGCAACACCGCCGATCCGGCCACCCTCGAGACCCAGATCGAGAAGCTGCGCTCGCGCTTCGATCTGACGGACGTCGTCCTCGTGGGCGACCGGGGGATGCTGACGTCGGCCCGGATCGAACGCCTCAAGGAGCTGGGCGGCATCGGCTGGGTGAGTTGCCTGCGGGCACCCGCGATCCGGAGCCTCGTCGAGGCGGGCGACCTGCAGCTCGGGTTGTTCGACGAGCGGAACCTGGCCGAGATCAGCAGCCCAGACTTCCCGGGCGAGCGCCTCGTGGTGTGCCGCAACCCGGCCCTCGCGGCCGAGCGGACGCGCAAGCGCGAGGCGCTCCTCACAGCCACCGAGGCCGCCCTCGCGAAGGTCGCCGCCGCGGTGGAGCAGGGCCGCCTGCGGACAGCCGCCGCGATCGGGGTGCGCGCCGGGCGGGTGGTCGACGCGCACAAGATGGCCAAGCACATCGAGCTCGAGATCGCCGACGGGGTCTTCGCGTATCGGCGGCGGACCGACGCGATCGCCGCCGAGGCGGCCCTCGACGGCCTGTACGTGGTGCGCACGAGCGTGCCCGAGGCGCGCCTCGACGCACCGGCGGTGGTCGAGACATACAAGCGCCTCTCGGCGGTCGAGCGCGACTTCCGCTCGCTCAAGGGCGACGACCTGCTGGTCCGGCCGATCTTCCACTGGAGGGAGGACCGGGTGCGAGCGCATCTCTTCCTGTGCTTCCTGGCGGCCTATCTGCGCTGGCATCTCGAGGCGGCCTGGGCACCCTTGCTGTTCCGCGACGAGCACCCGCCCGGGCGCACCGACCCGGTCGCTCCGCCCGAGCGGTCAGGCGAGGCGCTCGCCAAGGCGCGCGACCACCGGACGCCCGACGGCCTGCGGGTCGGCAGCTTCGGAACGCTCATGACCGAGCTCGCGACCCTGACCCGCAACCGGGTCGTGCCGGCCGGCACGGATGAGCGGGCGGCCTTCGAGCTGCTGTCCGAGCCGACCCCGCTCCAGGCCCGCGCGTTCGAGCTGATCGGGGTCGCTCCCGCCGGCGTGTAGTCAGAACGGCGCGCCTCAGCGAGCCGGATCCGTGCTCGAATCCGCCCGCCGGGCGCTGGAAGTTC
>JAKAFI010000124.1 GCA_021818005.1 Acidobacteriota bacterium
ACGCGTACCCCACGACCTCGTCCGCGGCCTCGAGCACGAGGAAGCGGTAGTGGCTCGCCTCGCCGTGTTCGAGCCGGTCGTCGACCAGCTCGAGGGCGACCTCGAGCTCCTGCGCGTTGAAGAAGCCTGTCGCCTGCAGCAGCGCCGCCAGCGGCGCGCGGTCCTCGGAACGCAGTTCGTGACGGATCTTCACTCGAGCCTCCACCTCGCGGCGTGCGACCCGGCAAGCCTACCACCGGCCGGACGCGGCGGCCACGATGCGGCCGACCACGTCGGCGATGGACATCCCGGCCTGGCGCGCCGCGGCGATGAAGCCCGCGTCCGGGGCGAGGCAGGGGTTGGTGTTGACCTCAAGGATGGCGGGGGCGCCGTCCGCGTCGAGGCGCAGGTCGACGCGCGCGTAGCCGGCGAGGCCGCACGGCCGCCAGCACGCCAGCGCCAGCTCGCGGATGCGCCCGAGCAGCGCCGCGTCCTCGCGCCCGGGGAAGCGGCGCACCGTGTGCGTCTCCTCGAACGATCCGGTCGCCCACTTCGCCTCGTAGCCGACCAGCGCCGGCACCCCGGGAGGAAAGTCGACGAAGGCGATCTCAGCGACCGGCAGCGCCTCGACGCTGGTGCCGGTCGCGAGCAGCGAGACGTTGAACTCGCGCCCGGGGAGGAACCGCTCGGCCAGCACCGGTTGGCCGGGAAAACGCGCCGCGAGCGCGCGGGCGCGCGCCACCGCCTGTTCGCGCGTGGCGCACACCGGGTCGCCTTCCAGGCCGACGGAGGCGTCCTCCCACGCCGGCTTGAGGATCCACGGCGGCGGCACGCGGTCGAGCAACTCCGGCCGCTCCGGGTCGAGGCGCCCGCCGGCGGCCACCGGCAACCCCTCGGCGGCGAGCACCGACCGCGTCGCCAGCTTGTCGGTCGTCAGCCACAGCGCGCCGGCGGGGGAGCCGGTGAAGCGGGCACCGAGCAGCTCGAGCGCCGCGGTCGCGGCGGCGTGCAGCTGCGGCTTCCCGGGCGGCGCCTCGAGCAGGTTGCAGACGATCGCCCCCGCCAGCGCCCGGGCGTGCTCCCACACCCGCCCCGCCTCCACGGCGACCGTCGTGAACGGGACGCCGAGCGCGGCGAGGCCGTCGGCGAACAGCCGCGCCTGGTCGAGGACGTCGGCGGTCGAGGGGTCCGCCTCGGGATCGACGGCGGTGTGCGCGATGACGGCGCGCTTGGGGCCGGCGCTCACAACCGGTACCGGGCGCGCGCCGAATCGACGATCGCGCCGATCAGCTCGCCGTACGGCATGCCGCCGAGACGCGCCATGATCGGCAGGTCGGAGCGCACGTGGTTGATGCCGGGGAGCGGGTTGACCTCGAGGAAGTGCAGGACCCCGGCCGCGTCGCAGCGCAGGTCGACGCGCCCGGCGTCGCGGCAGCCGAGTGCCGCGAACACCGCCAGCGCGAGCGAGCGCGCCGGTGCCGCCAGCGGGTCGTCGGTGAGCACGCGGTAGGCGACCCGCTCCTGGTACTCCTCCTTGTTGAGCGCGGTGTACGCCGCGGTCTCGGCGTGCTCGGTGAACGAGACCTCGAGCACCCCGACGGGGCGAGCGTGCTCGCCGTGACCGACGATGCCGACGGTGACCTCGCGCCCGGGGAGGAACGTCTCGACCAGCACCGGCTGGCGGAAGCGCTCGAGCAGCTCGCGGCAGGCGGCGGCGAGCTCGCCGCGGTCGCGGACCAGCGAGCGCCCGGTCACCCCCTTCGAGCTGCCCTCGGCGACCGGCTTCAGGAACAGGGGCGCCGGGAGGTCAACCGCGGCCGCCTCCTCCGGCGCCGCGACGACCGCGAACGGCGCCGTCGTCAGACCGTGGTCGCGCACCACGCGCTTGGCCATCGCCTTGTCGAGCGTGAGCGCGCAGGTGAGCGGGTCGGCGAAGGTGTACGGCTGGTCGAACAGCTCGCACAGCGCCGGCACCTGCGCCTCGCGCGAGCGGCCCCAGACCCCCTCGCAGATGTTGAACACCAGGTCCCAGTGCTCGCCGCCGGCGAGGCGGCGGGCGAGCTCGCGCCCGCGCCCGACCCGTTCGGTCCGGTGGCCGAGGCCGGCGAGCGCCTCCTCGAGGCCGGCCACCGTGTCGAGGCCGTCGAACTCCATCACGTCATCCGGGGAGAACCCGGCCGCGAGGTAGTCGTCCTTTAAGTCGTAGCTCAGGCCGATCGCGAGGCCCATGCGCCTCGGAGCCTGTCGCGCATAGACTCCGGCTGCGGCTCGCGCTGGCATCCCGCTGGCTGCGTTGGCCTGCGCGAAATGTCCTCGACGTAGGCTGCAGCTACGTCTGCGGGCATTTCGCTTGTCCGCCTTGTCAGCGGGCGCCATCGCGACCCTCGCTTTCGTCGCTATGCGCGACAGACTCCTAGGCGTGCTCCGCCGGGTCCACGTACGCGTACGTCCGGCCCGCCCAGTTGCGCAGCAGCGCCTGGCCGTTCTCGTACGACACGATCGTCTCGGCCTGGATCGGCACCTTGCCGCCGCCCCCCGGGGCGTCGATCACGTACGTCGGCACCGCGTACCCGGTGGTGTGGCCGCGCAGCCCGGAGATCAGCTCGATCCCCTTGGCGACGCTGGTGCGCAGGTGGCCGGTGCCGACGACCGGGTCGCACTGGTAGAGGTAGTACGGGCGCACGCGGACCTTGAGCAGCGCGTGCACGAGGTCCTTGAGCGTCTGCACGTCGTCGTTGACGCCCTTGAGCAGGACGGTCTGCGAGCCGAGCGGGATGCCGCCGTCGGCGAGCAGGTCGCAGGCGCGAGCGACGTCAGGCGTGATCTCGCGCGCGTGGCAGAAGTGCAGCGACAACCAGACGCGGTGCTTGCGCAGCACCGCGACCAGCTCCGGCGTGATGCGCTGCGGCAGGAACGACGGCACGCGCGAGCCGAGGCGCACGAACTCGATGTGCGGGATCGCGCGGATGCGGCCGAGGACCTCGTCGAGGCGGTCCTCCGACATCAGCAGCGGGTCGCCGCCCGACAGCAGCACGTCGCGCACCTCGGTGTGCGCCTCGAGGTACGCGACGACCGCGTCGAGCCGGCGCGGCAGCGGGTCGAGCTCGCCCTGGTTGACCAGGCGCGAGCGCGTGCAGTAGCGGCAGTACGCCGCGCAGGTGTCGAGCGCGAGCAGGAGCACGCGGTCGGGGTAGCGGTGGACGAGGCCGGGGACGACCTCGTCGTGGTCCTCGCCGCACGGGTCGGTCATGTCGCCCGGTCCGACGAGCAGTTCCTCCTCGCGCGGCACGACCTGCCGGCGGATCGGGCAGTCGGGGTCGTCGGGGTCGATGAGCTCCGCGAAGTGCGGCGTCACCGCCACGGCGAACTTCTCGTGCGTCATCGCCAGCCCCCGGCGCTCGGAGGTGGTGAGGCGGAGCAGCTTCTCGAACTGCTCCGGCTTGATGAAGCGGTGGCGCATCTGCCAGCGCCAGTCGTTCCAGCGCGCGGGGTCGTACGATTCGCCGAAGATCCGGCAGATCTCGTCGCGCCGCGCGCCGGCTATCAGTGGGTCGGCAGCTGCCGTGTTTTCGTTCATGATCTCCTACCTCCGGTACGGGAGGTGTCACGTCCGTTGCGCATGGTTCGGGTGGACAGGGACTCGGACTCTCTCTGCTCTGCTGCTCTAGGGGCCACCCGCTGCCGGCCCGGCAGAAAAGCCCTCGAGGGGCACGGGAGCATGGCTCTCGTCCCCTTAGGCTCGGGTCCCGCCAGCGCTCAGCCGCGGCGACGGCAGGCCGCACGCCGCCGTGGCGAGCATGCACGTGGTGGGAAAAGCAACCGCGGCCGCGATGGGGGAGACTCTCCCTGCGGCCGCGGAACAACGCTTCACGCGGTGGGTACTACTTGGAGGCTGGTCAGGTGAGACGACCGTGTCCATACTCGAGTTAAAGATAGGGCAAGAATCGATGTTGTCAAGGGGGTCGGCGCCAGGCGCCTCGGCGTCGGCTCAACGGACGACGAGGGCGAGCCAGGCGGCCGCGATCGCGAGCGTCGCGAGCGTCACCGGGACGCCGATCCGGGCGTGCCGGCGCCAGCCGATGCGCACACCCAGGCGCGCTGCCTGGTCCACCACGATGATGTTGGCGACCGAGCCGACGATAATGAGGTTGCCGGCGAACGTGGACGCGAGGGCGAGCAGCGGCCCGGCGAGCGGCCCCTTCGCCTGCGGCAGCAGCAGCATCACCGCCGGGACGTTGGAGACCAGGTTGGAGAGCACGACGGTGAGCGGGAAGAGCACGCCGGGGCGGGCGATCTCGACGCCGCGGCGCGCCAGCGCCTGTGTGGCCGCTGCGAGCGTCCCCGAGTCCGCGAGCGCGAAGTTCACGACGAACAGCCCGACGAAGAGCACGAGCAGGTGCCAGTCGACCAGCCCGAGGAGGTCGCGCGACGCCATCCGCCGGCTGGTCAGCAGCACCGCCGCCGCCGCGAGCGCGAGCACCTCGCGCGGGAACGGCGCGAACAGGAAGCCGAGCAGGAGCAGGCCGAGCACGAGCAGGCCCTTGCCGGTCTGCCAGCGGTTCAGCGCCGCCTCCTCGACCGCCGGCACGACGGTCGGCCGCAGCCACGCGCCGCGCACCGAGGCCGCCACCACGGCCCACACCACGCCGAGGCCGAGGAGCGCCGGGACCACCGCGGCGCCGAGGTAGCCGGCGAACGAGAGGTGGAGCGTCTGCCCGATCAGCATGTTCTGCGGGTTGCCGATCAGCGTCGCCGCGGAGCCGACGTTGGCGGCGGCGGCGAGGGCGAGCAGGAACGGCACCGGGTCGAGACCGCGCCGGGCGCACCCCTCGACGAGGAGCGGCGCCACCGCCAGGCAGACGATGTCGTTGGCGAGCACCGCCGACAGCCCGCCGGCCACGGCGATCACGAGCGCGAGGAGCGCCGGCGGCGAGACCGCGGCGGCGGCCGCCCGGCGCGTCACCCAGGTGTAGAACCCGCCGAGGCGGAACTGCGCCGAGACCACCATCAGGCCGAACAGCAGCGCCAGCGTCGGCACGTCCACCGCGCGCCACGCCGCCTCCGGGGTCACGCGCTCGGAGGCGACGAGGGCGAGCGCGCCGAGCAGCGCGACCCCGGTGCGGTCGAGGGCGAGCCCGGGGATCTCGCCGAGCACCATCCCGACGTAGACGAACGCGAAGACGAGGACGACCCAGGTGTCCACCGCCTCACCGTACCACCGCGGCGCCGCCGGTGACGGTGCGGCGCAGGCGTGGCATGCTGCGCGCGTGCACCCGGCGGCCACCGTCCTGTACGCCGACGAGCGGATCGTGGCGCTCGCCAAGCCGGCCGGCGTCAGCCTCGCCACCCGGCGCGCCGAGCCGGGCGCGGCGGTCGCCCGCCTCGTGGCGGCGCTGCCGGCCGGCGAGCGCGAGGGGTACGGCCTCGCGGCGGGCTCGCTCCTCCTCGTGCACCGGCTCGACGTCGGCACCTCCGGCGTCGTACTCCTCGCCCGCGACGAGGACGCGCACCGCGAAGTGGTGCGCGCCTTCGCCGCGCGGACTGTGGGCAAGCTCTATCTGGCGCTGGTGTGGGGCCGCCCGCGGCCGGCGGAGGGGCGCTGGACGGAGCCGCTCGGCCCCGACCGCTCCGACCGCCGCCGGATGCGGGTGGACCCGGCCGGGCGCGCCGCCGCCACGGCCTACCACGTGGCCGGGCATGCGGCCGGGGTGGCGCTCGTGCGCCTCGAGCCGGCCACCGGCCGCACCCACCAGCTCCGCGTCCACCTCGCCCACGCCGGCCACCCGGTTGTCGGCGACGACCTCTACGGCGGGCCGCGCCACCGCGGCGTCCGCGACCCGGAGCTGCGGCGCCTGCTCGACCCCGGTCACACGCTGCTGCACGCCTGGCGGCTGCACCTGCCGGCGACCGCCGCCAACCCGGAGCTGATCGTGACCGCGCCGCTGCCTCCCGAGTTCGCGGCCGCGCTCGCGGCGCTGCGGCTCGCCCCACCCGAGGACGCCTGAAGCCACCTGCCTCGCGTCGCGGCGGTAAAATGGCGCTGCTGGAGGCCACCATGATCGACGCGATCCGCGCACACCTGGGCGACAAGGCGACCCTGCTCGACTACACCTGCAAGGGCATCCCGAAGGACATGCTGCACCTCCCCGGTCCCGACTTCCTCGACCGCGTGCTGGCGCCGTCGGACCGGCCGGTCAACGTGCTGCGCAACCTCGCTGCGGTGTTCAACAGGGGGCGGCTGGCGGGGACCGGCTACGTCTCGATCCTCCCGGTCGACCAGGGGATCGAGCACTCGGGCGCGGCGTCGTTCGCCCCCAACCCGGCGTACTTCGACCCCGAGAACATCGTGCGCCTGGCGGTCGAGGGCGGCTGCAACGCGGTCGCCTCGACGCTCGGCGCGCTCGGGTCGGTCGCCCGCCGCTGGGCCCACAAGATCCCGTTCATCCTCAAGCTCAACCACAACGAGACACTGACCTACCCGCTGACCTACGACCAGACGATGTACGCCAGCGTCGAGCAGGCGTTCGACCTCGGCGCCGCCGGCGTCGGCGCCACCGTGTACTTCGGCTCGGAGGAGTCGCGCCGCCAGATCGACGAGGTGTCGCAGGCGTTCGCGCACGCGCACGAGCTCGGCATGTTCACCGTGCTCTGGTGCTACCTGCGCAACCCGGCGTTCAAGAAGGACGGCGTCGACTACCACACCGCCGCCGACCTCACCGGCCAGGCCAACCACATCGGCGTCACGATCGAGGCCGACATCGTCAAGCAGAAGGCGCCCGAGTGCAACAACGGCTACGGCGCGATCAAGTTCGGCTATACCAGCCCGCTCGTCTACGAGAAGCTCACCGCCGACAACCCGATCGAGTGGACGCGCTGGCAGGTGGCCAACTGCTACCTCGGGCGCTCGCCGCTGATCAACTCCGGCGGTGCCTCGGGCAAGAACGACCTGGCGCAGGCCGTGCTCACCGCGGTGGTCAACAAGCGCGCGGGAGGCTCCGGGATGATCTCCGGCCGCAAGGCGTTCCAGAAGCCGATGGCGCAGGGGGTCGAGCTGCTGCACGCGATCCAGGACGTCTACCTCTGCCAGGAGGTCACGGTCGCTTAGAGACCGGGGCTCGGGGCTCGGGGTTCGGGAAGACCGTGGTTCGTGGATCGTGGGTCGTGGATCGTGCTTCGTGGTTCGTGGACGGCAAGAACGCGAACGAAGACGAGCAGATGAACAGAGGTGAGGCGAGCATTCCGCGCTCCTCTGCCCCTTGGCTCCCCAGCGCCTCGGCGCCTTGTCTTCCCTTTGCCCGTTCCCCTCTTCCCTTTGACTCCCCAGCGTCAACTCTTCACTCTTCACTTTGAACTCTTCACTGTTGTTGGGCGGGGGCCCAGGTTGTGCTAAGTTTCACGTTCGGAAGCCGGCCGCCAGCGTGTGCCGGCGGGGAGGGACCTCATGCTGCGCAAGCCCGTCGTGCTCATCACCGGCGCCTCCGGCGAGATCGGCCACGGCCTGATCGGCTCGCTCGCGAGCGACGCCGAGCGGCCGATCATCACCCTCGACGTGAAGTCGCTCGACCCGGTGCTCGGGAAGCTCGTGCAGCAGGAGTTCATCGGCTCGATCCTCGATACCAGCCTGCTCGAGCGCATCCTCTCCGAGTACGAGGTGGACACCGTGTTCCACCTCGCGGCGCTGCTCTCGACGCGCAGCGAGTTCACGCCGATGGCGGCGCACCAGGTCAACGTCGAGGGGACGATGAACCTGCTCGAGTTCGCGCAGAAGCAGGGCGAGTCGCACGGCCGGCCGGTGCGCTTTCTCTACCCGTCGTCGATCGCGGCGTACGGGCTGCCCGACGTCGCGACCAAGGCCGCGACCGGCAAGGTCACCGAGAACGAGTGGACCAAGCCGACCACGATGTACGGCTGCAACAAGCTCTACTGCGAGCACATGGGGCGGTACTACGCGAAGCACTACAAGCAGCTCGCGGCCGGGCCGGCCTCGGGCAAGGTGGACTTCCGCAGCGTCCGCTTCCCCGGCCTGATCTCGGCGGTGACGGTCCCCTCCGGCGGCACCTCCGACTACGCCCCGGAGATGATCCACGCCGCCGCCCAGGGCAAGCCGTACGCCTGCTTCGTCCGTCCCGACACCCGCATCCCGTTCATGGCAATGCCCGACGGCGTCGACGCGCTCCTCCGCCTCGCCGCGGCGCCGCGGGAGGCGTTGACCCACACCGTCTACAACGTCGGCGCGTTCAACCCCTCCGCCGAGGAGGTCCGCTCGGTGGTGCTGCAGGCGTTCCCCGCCGCCGAGATCACCTACGAGGTGGACGAGAAGCGGCAGGGGATCGTGGACGCGTGGCCCGCCGACGTCGACGACTCGGCGGCGCGGCGCGACTGGGGGTACGCCCCGCGCTACGACTTCGAGCGCGCTTTCGCCGAGTACCTGATCCCCACGATCCGCGAGCGCTACCGCTCGTAGCGCCC
>JAKAFI010000125.1 GCA_021818005.1 Acidobacteriota bacterium
CTGGTCGGCGATGATCGACTTCATCCCGACCTCGAACGAGGTGATCGTCTCGGCCTTGGCGACCGAGACGCCGTTGGTCGCCGGATCCTGGCCGTCCGAGAAGTCGGGCGCGAACATGATGCGGCCCTGGATGCTGGGGCCGCGGTAGCCGGTGGCGACCCGGGTGTAGAGGTTGACGTCGGGCGCGGCCGTGTAGAACGCGCTCAGGTCCCAGCTCACGTTGTTGTCCGAGGTGTGCCTCGTGATCGGATGGGTCAGCGGCGGCTGGAACAACGGCTGCGGCCGATCGGCGGAGAAGTCCTTCGTGTCGTTGGTGTACCGCAGCCCGCCCCGGAGCGACCAGCGCTCGGAGAGGTTGAGGTTGCCCGAGGCGAAGAAGGCGTAGCTGTCGGTCTTCTGGTACTGCGTGGCGAAGCCGTTCTGCGGGTTCCCCGCCGTCAGGCTGTCGTAGCTGAACGAGTCGATGTCGACCTTCTCGTTGAAGTAGTACGCGCCGACGATCCAGGTGAACGCCTCGGCGCCGTTGCTGGCCAGGCGCAGCTCCTCGGTGACCTGCGCGAGGTAGGGGATCCCGTCCGCGCTCTCGGAGGAGAACGGGATGAACCCCGGCCCGTAGTGACCGGCGCCCAGCGACGCCGCCCCGTAGCCGCCGTCGATGTCGCCGCGGCTGTACATGTTGTTGATCCGCTCGTAGCCGGTGACCGAGGTCAGCGTCGCGGAGCCGAGGTTGTAGTCCATCTTGAGGACGCCGCCGAGCGCGCTGATCAGCTGCTTGTTCTTGCCGTCCTGGTAGACGGTGTCCTGCTCGAAGCCGGGGACGAAGTCGTTGCTCCCCTTCTGGATGATGTTGGCGCGGAAGATCCGCGCCGTGCCGTCGAGGTGCCAGCCGTGGACGTTGAACAGAGCGGTGAAGTCCTCGCTCGGCTTCCACAGGAACTGCAGGCGGGCGGCGCCGGTCTCGTGCCCGCCGAGGGCCGGGTTCTTCCCCTTGTACCCGGACCACCGGTTGTAGACCCAGTCGCTCTCGGACTGCCACAACAACGAGAGGCGCGCGGACAGGGTGTCGGAGATCGCCCCGCCGATCCCGCCGGCGACGTCGACGTTGTTGTACGACCCGTAGGAGGCGGTCCAGTCCGACTCGAACTCCTTCGTCGGCTTCTTGGTGTCGAACTTGACCACCCCGGCGGGCGTGTTGCGCCCGAACAGCGTCCCCTGCGGCCCGCGCAGGACCTCGATGCGGTCGAGGTCGAACAGCGGCATCCCCTTGACGATCGGGTTCTCCATCACGACCTCGTCGACCACCATCGAGACCGGCTGCGACGCGTTGAGGTCGAAGTCGGTGTTGCCAAGGCCGCGGATGTAGAAGCGCGGGAACGCGCGCCCGAACGACGACTCGAGCGTCAGGCTCGGCACGCGGCCCGAGATCGCCCGGATGTCCGGGCCCGCCGTGAGGATGATGTTGAGGTCCGACCCCGAGATCGTGGAGACCGCGGCCGGGATCTTCTGCAGGTCCTCGGGCCGCTTCTCCGCCGTGACGATCACCTGCTCGATGACCCGGCTGGCCGGCTGCGTCTGCTCCTGGTCCGGCTTCTGCGCCGGCTGCTGCTGCGCTTGCTGCTGTTGCTGCTGCGGTGACGCCGCCTGTCCCGTCTGTCCGCCCTCCTGGGCGAAGCAGATCCCGTTGATGGCCGCCCCGCACACCACGAGCAGGACGGCGCCGAACGCACCCAGCGCCCCTCGGTCCGCCATCGGCTTCCCCTCCTTCTCCTTCTTGAGACGACGTTTAAAACAACCGCGTTCTATTGTCGCCAGTCTACCAGAAAGGCGGAAGGAGCGCCGTCGCCCGGCGCGGGGCCGCGCCGGGCGACGGAGGGGGTGCCGGGACCCGGTCAGGACGTTCGGCCGGTGCCGGGACGCGTCAGCGCGCCGGAGCCGCCGGCGCCGGCCTGAGCCGGGCGAACTCGTCGCCGGGCAGCCACGCCGGCATCCCGTCGGCCTGCGCCACGGCGAGGCCGGCGAGGAACCCGAGCTGGGTGTCCTCGATCATCCCGTCGAAGTTCCAGGTCTCGGAGAACTCGTCGCTCGGCTGGTGGTAGTGCGCCTTCAGCCACGCCTCGGCGACCTCCTTCCCCCATCCCGGCGGGCGCCCGAGGTAGTCGATGCCGCCCTTGAAGTAGAGGCCCGGCACGCCGACGCGAGCGAAGCTGAACTGATCCGAGCGGTAGTAGGCGCCGCGGTCGGGGAACGGCTCGTCGGTGACCACCCGCCCCTGCCGCGCGGCCAGCGCCTCGAGGACACCGTCGAGTGTCGACTTCCCCATCCCCACCAGCGCGACGTCGCGCGTCTTGCCGAAGATGTTCCCGGCGTCGAAGTTGATGTCGGCCGCGATCTTGTCTGCCGGGAACGTCGGGTGCGCGGCGTAGTACGCGGACCCCAGCAACCCCGACTCCTCGCAGCTCACGACCGCGAACAGCAGCGAGCGCCGCGGCCGCTCCGGCAACGCCATCGCGGCCTTCGCGATCGCCAACACCTGCGCCACGCCGGTCGCGTTGTCGACGGCGCCGTTGTAGATCGTGTCGCCGCGCGCGTCGGGCTTGCCGATGCCGAGGTGGTCGTAGTGGGCCGAGAAGACCACGACCTCGTCCTTCAGCGCCGGGTCGCTCCCGGGGATGAGCCCGAGCACGTTGCCGGTCTCGCCGTGGCTCAACGTGCTCGCCAGCGCGATCGAGGTCCGGATGCCGAGGTCGACCGGCGTGAAGTCGCGGCTGCGCGCTTGCGCCTCCAGGCGGTCGAGGTCGAACCCGGCGGCCGCGAGCAGCTTCCTCGTCGCCGCCTCGGTCGTCCAGGCGCGCACCTGTAGCCGCGGCTCGCTGCCGGCCGGGAGCTCGAACTGCTCGCCGGTCCATGAGTTCTGCACGACCGGCCAGCCGTACCCCGCCGACGGCGTCGTGTGGATGATGATCGCTCCGACGGCCCCGGCCCGCGCCGCGCTCTCGTACTTGTACGACCAGCGCCCGTAGTACAGCCGCCGCACGCCCGCGAAAAGGTTCGGGTCCCAATCGGGGTCGTTGTTCATCATCAGGAGGACCTTGCCCTTGAGGTCCGCCCCCTTGAAGTCGTCCCAGCCGTACTCCGGCGCCTGGATGCCGTAGCCGACGAACACGAGCGGCGCGTCGTTGATCGCCGCGGTCGGCGCCTGCACGCCCGAGGCCGCGATGAACTCGGTCCAGTACGTCAGGCCGACCTCGTGACCGCCGGTGCGGAACGTCCACACCTCCGGGGCTTTGCTGTCGATCCCAACGAGCGAAAACCGCTGCTCCCAACTACCGCCCGGCCCGCCCGGCTGCAGTCCGAGCGACTCCATCGCGCTCGCCACGTAGAGGCGAGCGAGCGCATCGCCGCGGTGCGACGGCGCCCGGCCCTCGAGCAGGTCGTCCGCGAGGAACCGGACCGGGCCCGCGAGCGTGGCGCGGTCGATCCGCTTCGCCGCCTGCTCGGCTCCCGGGGGCAGGACCACTGCCGGCGGTGCCGCCAACGCGAGGCTCGCGGCCGTCGCGGCCGCCACGATCATTGCCCAACGAGCAAGATTCCGCATCTCATACCCCCAAACGTCGCGATACGGTAGCAAATCTTGACGACGGCCGCGGCGGGCCGCTGTATCCTCGCGGCCGGGAAAGGGGCGAGCGAAGCGGCGTGAGGGTGGTCCCCACCGTGATCGTGCCCGCGTGCCTGCTGGCGCTGACCGCGCTCGCGGCACGCGAGTCGGGCCGCCTGCCGGAGGAGGCGGCCGCGTTCCTACGCCTGTACCCCTGGCTCGTCGCGACGGCGGGCGTGCTCCTCGGCCTCTGGTTCCGCCGCGGCCGCGTCGTCCTTGCCCTCGTCGCGCTCTCGCTCGCCGGTCTCACGCTCGCCCGATTCGCTCCGGGCACCGCCGGGATCGAGGTGGGGCGCTACGCGCGCAACGCCGTGGCGCTGCTGCTGCCACTCGACCTCGCCTGGCTCGCCCTCGCGCGCGAGCGCGGCACGCTCACGGCGTCCGGGCTCGCGCGCCTGGGGGTCCTCGCTGTGCAGCCCGCGGCCGCGGCGTTCCTCTGGATCTCGTACCACCCCGGCGCGGTGGCGTGGCTGGAGAGCCGCTTCCTGCCGGGCCGCGCGTCGCCGGAGGGTGCCGTCGCGCACCCGGCGCTGGTGGCGTACGCCGCGGCGCTGGTGACGGTCGGCCTCGCCTGGGCGGTGCGGCGCACGACGCTCGACGCCTCCTTCACCTGGGCGCTGATCGCGTCGTTCCTCGGGCTCGTGGTCGCCGGCGCCGCCACCCCGTACCTGGCGACGGCCGGCCTCATCCTCGTGGTGGCGCTGCTGGAGACGACGCTGTCGATGGCGTTCCGCGACGGCCTCACGTCGCTGCCGAGCCGGCGCGCGTTCGACGAGACGGTCGCCCAGCTTTCCGGGCGGTTCGCCATCGCCATGGTGGACATCGACCACTTCAAGGCGGTCAACGACCAGTACGGGCACGACGTCGGCGATCAGGTGCTGCGGATGGTCGCCGCGCGCCTGGCCGCCGTCCGCGGAGGCGCGCGCTCCTTCCGCGTCGGCGGCGAGGAGTTCGCCATCCTCTTCCCCAAGCGGCGGGCGAAGGAGGTCAAGGCCGAGCTGGAGTCGTTGCGCGCCGCGGTCGCCGCGAGCGGCTTCGCGCTGCGCGCGCCCGACCGCCCGACCCGCAAGCCGAAACGCACCGCGCCGAGGCGACACCCAGGCACCACGATCTCGGTTACCGTCAGCATCGGCGTCGCCGAGCGGGGGACCCGGCTCACCTCGCCCGAGGAGGTCGTCAAGGCGGCCGACGACGCCCTCTACCGCGCCAAGCGCGCCGGCCGCGACCGCGTGGTCGGCTGAGCGCCGGCCCGGCCGGCCGGGATGCTACCCTTGCCTGCAAAGCCGGCGGGCCGCCGCCGGTCGCGTGGTCACCCTCCCCGGGCGGATGCCGGGGTCATGGATTGGAGCGTACGTGAGCCGCAAGATGCTGATCAACGCGCAGCGCGCCGAAGAGGTGCGCGTCGCGATCGTGAACAAGGACACCCTCGACACCTACCAGATCGCCGTCGCCGAGGCCGGCCTGTGCCGCGGCAACGTCTACCGCGGTGTGGTCGCCAACGTCAATCCCGCCCTCAACGCGGCGTTCGTGCAGTTCGGCGCCGAGCGTGACGGCATGCTCCCCGCCCACGACGTGGTGCCGCAGGCGTACCACCACCCGGCGCCGGGGGGCGACGCAGCGCCGCGCATCGACCGCATCGTCGAGCGCGGCCGCAGCGTGCTCGTCCAGGTCACCAAGGACCCGATGGGCAGCAAGGGGGCGGCGCTCACCACCAACCTGAGCTTCGCCGGCCGCTATCTCGTGCTGACGCCTTTCGACGACACCCGCGGCATCTCGCGCAAGGTCGAGGACGAGGAGACCCGCGCCGCGATGCGCGAGCAGGCGGACAAGCTCGAGGTGCCGGCGGGGTGCGGCATCATCCTGCGCACCAACGCCCTCGGCCAGACCAAGACCACGCTCAAGGCCGACCTCGCGGCGCTGTTGCGGCTGTGGAAGCGGGTGCAGGCGGAGATGGGCAAGGGGAAGGGCCCGCGCCTGCTCTACTCCGACCAGGACCTCATCGTCCAGGCGCTGCGCGACCTGCTCGACAGCTCGATCGACGAGGTGCTGGTCGACGACGACGCGGTGTTCGAGAAGGCGCAGGCGTACATGCACGCCTCGATGCCGCGCTCCAAGACGCGCCTGGTGCGCTACGCGGAGCGCATGCCGCTGTTCTCACGCTTCAACCTCGAGCCGCAGATCGAGCGCATCTACAGCCGCACCGTGGTCCTCCCCGGCGGCGGCTCGATCGTGATCGACCCCACCGAGGCGCTCACCGCGATCGACGTCAACTCGGGCCGTGCCTCGCGCGGCTCCTCGCAGGAGGAGAGCATCTTCGCGGTCAACCTCGAGGCCGCCCACGAGGTCGCGCGCCAATTGCGCCTGCGCGACATCGGCGGGCTGGTGGTCGTGGACTTCATCGACATGCGCGCGCGCAAGAACCAGCACGCGGTCGAGAAGGCGATGCGCGACGCGATGAAGGCGGACAAGGCGCGCTCGACCGTCGGCCGCATCAGCCCCAACGGCTTGCTCGAGATCAACCGGCAGCGCGTCAAGCAGGCGCTGGCGCTGCGCACGCACCGCCCCTGCCCGACCTGCGCCGGCACCGGCACGATCCCGTCCCCCGAGTTCCTCGGTCTCAACCTGCTGCGGCGCATCGAGGCGCGCGCCGCCGACGGCCGTCTCAAGGCGGTGCGCGTCGGCCTCCACCCCGAACTCGCCGACGCGCTCCAGAACGGGCGCCGGCAGGAGATCGCCGCCCTCGAGCGCGAGTTCGACATCCGCGTCGAGATCAACGCGACGACCAGCTTCCACCGTTCCGAGGAGAAGCTCGAGTGGGTCGCCCGGGAGGCCGGCCAGACGGCGCCGGCGCCGCCGCCCGTGAGCGCGGCAGATCTCGCCACCGGCGGTGCCGCACCCGATCAGACCGACGGGGAAAGGCGCCGCAAGCGCCGACGCGGTCGCCGGCGCAGTGACGGTGTCGTCGAGCGCGAGGCCGGCGAGACGGCCGAAGAGGCGCCCCCCGAACAACTTCCGGCCGCCGCGGCGGTCGCCACGGCCGAGGAAGGCGGCGGAGAGAAGAAGCGCAAGCGCCGACGCGGCGGGCGGCGGCACAAGAAGGGGAAGGGTTCGGCGGACGGCCCCGAGGGCCGACCCTCGGGAGAGGCGGACGCGGCAACCGCGGCCGCCGAGGTTGCCCCAGCCGGGGCGCCCTCCGAGGGCAGCGAGGCGGCAAAGGGCAAGAAGCGCCGGCGCCACCGGCGCCGCCGGCTCCCTGCCGCCGGCCCCGCGCCGGAAGGAGGGACGGCATGACGCCGATCCAGTCGTTCGACATCACCAGCGGGTGCGACCTGCAGGAGGTCGACAACGCCGTGAACCAGGCCGCCAAGGAGATCGCCCAGCGCTTCGACTTCAAGGGGCTCAAGGTGGCGATCGACCTCGACCGCAAGGAGAACCGGCTCGTGCTCTCGGCCCCGGACGAGTTCAGGCTGAAGGCGATGTGGGAGGTGTTGCTGGGCAAGATGACGCGTCGCGGCGTGCCGGTGAAGAACCTGAAGCCAGGAGAGATCCAGTCCGCCGCCGGCGCCACCGTCCGCATGGAGGTGACGCTGCAGCAGGGGGTGCCGACCGAGACCGCGCGCGCCATCGTCAAGCTCGTCAAGGAGCACAAGTTCAAGAAGGTCCAGTGCGCCATCCAGGGCGACCAGGTCCGGGTGTCCTCGCCGTCCCGCGACGAGCTGCAGGCCGTGATCGCGCTCCTCAAGGGCGAGGACCTCGGCATCGAGCTGACGTTCGCGAACTACCGCACCCAGTGAGACCGGCGATGGCGGCGGCCCAGCACGCGACCCCGCCGGGGCGAGTGAGGTATCGTTGCACCGTGGCGAAGCTTTGTTCACCGGCCGCGGCCGCGGCGGCGAGGCCCGGCGCGAGCGCGGGTCGGGAGCGGTAATGGCGGTCACCGGCAACATCCGCACGATGCCGTTTCCGGACCTGATGCAGTGGATCTCGGTGAGCCGCAAGACCGGCACGCTGGTGATCAAGGGGCAGCGCTACACGAAGAAGATCCTCTTCCAGAACGGCCTCGTCTCCGCCGTCACCTCGAACAACCCGCGCGAGCACCTCGGCTACTACCTCGTCGGCTGGGGGATCCTCACCGAGGAGGAGCTCGAGCACGTCCTCGACCGCCAGAAGGAGCTCAACGTGATGCTCGGCGAGCTCCTGGTCCAGAGCGGCCGTCTCACCCGCGAGCAGGTGGACCACGTCGTGCGCATCAAGACCGAGGAGACGATCTACGACCTCATGCTCTGGCAGGAGGGCGAGTTCTTCTTCCTCGACGACGTGCAGCCGCGCCGCGACTTCAAGGAGCTGCAAACCTCGGTCGACCACTTCATCCTCGAGGGCGCCCGGCAGGTCGACGAGCGCCGGCGCATCGCCGCGGTCATCGCGGACTCGGGCCACATCCCGCGGGCCATCCAGCCGATCGACGTGACCCGCCTCACCGCTGCGGGGCAGCTGGTCGTGCAGCAGATCGACGGCGTCAAGAGCATCGAGGAGATCGCCCTCGCGTGCCGGATCCCGGAGTTCCCGGTCCTCAGCTTCGTCTACCAGGGCGTGACCAACGGCGTCCTCGAGCTCCTCCCCCCCGCGATGCCGCCGAAGCGGGTCCCGGGGTTCCTGCGCTCGACGTGGCGCGACCGCCTGCAGGAGGCGGAGAGCGCGTTGGCCCTCGGCGACGCGCTCGAGGCGTACCGCAAGATCGTCGAGGTGCG
>JAKAFI010000126.1 GCA_021818005.1 Acidobacteriota bacterium
GGAAGAACCACTACGGCTCGCACTCGAAGCTCGGCGCCGAGGTCGCAGCGATCCTCTACACGCTGTTTGAGAGCGCCAAGCTCGCCGGCGTCGACCCGCACCGCTACGTCCTCGAGGCCACGAGACGGGCGATCGCCTCGCCCGGGACCGCCACCCTCCCTCACGACCTCACCTGATCGGATTCAGCTCAGATTTCGAGTCACTCGCCCGAGTCACTCAACGACATCCTCTCGGGGTAGGGCGAGGACTTACCATCGACAAGGAGCGCGCCGAGGCCGCAGCCGCCGCAGTGGCTCTCCGAGCAGAACGCGGCGAGCTGACCGTGCCCGAACCTTCCCCGGAGCTTCTGAAGGTTTTGTTGGCGAGCCGCGGGGCGGGCCGGCCGCCAGAGAAGCCGTAGTCCCCGGCCTGGGCTAGATGTGCGAGAGGGTGTCCTTGTCGCGGGGCTCGTCGCGGTCCTTGAGTTGCCGCTCGAGGACGCGCTTGGCGACGTCGCGCCCCCCCAGCCCAAAGGCGATCGCGAGGCCGAACATGACCGCGCCGAAGGAGATGACGAACGCCGCGACCACGATCGTCTTGGCGATCTCGAGCTGCTCGAGCGCCATGGCGAACGAGAGGATCGTGATCAGGAACTTGACCACGATGCTGATCGCCCGTGGTGATGGCACGTTGGCGTTGACCGCAGCTAGAAGCGCGGCGCGCGAGAGGAAGTTCGCGAGGAGGAAGCCGACAAGGAGGATGGCGAGCGCGGCGAGGATTCGCGGCAGGTAGAGGAAGAACTCGGCGATCAGCCGGCTGATCGCGGGGACTTCGAGAGCGCTCATGCCGGCCATCAGGAAGCTCAGGAAGACGAGCCAGAACAACATCGCCCCGACGAGCCGCGACGGTGCCGCGCGGATGTCCGCCCGGCTGAGGACCTGAGACACGCCGGAGGCGTCGCAGAAGTGGTCGAACCTGGCGACCGCGAGGGCCCTTCGCACCACGATCTTGATCAACCAGGCGATGAGGAGTCCGATGATCAGGATGAGCAGGGCCGCCAGGAGGCCGGGCAGGAAGCGTACGACGCCGGCGAAGAACGCGTCGAGCGCACCGAGCAACGTCTGCCAGAAGGAACCTTGCATTGTGTGCCTCCCTATGCGGTCTCCCACCGTTCCACCAGATACGGTTTCATCCTCTCGTACTCCAGGCAGAGCGCCTCGATCGCCGCTTCAACCTCCGCGGAGCCGGCGTGTTCGTTCTCCATCACGAACGAAGCCGTCCGTCCGAGGTAGAGCGGGGTCAGGGAACGCAGCAGGTGTTCGCGGTTGATGGCCTTTCCCTTATGGGCGGCAGCGAAGTCGTACACGGTCCGCACCCACAAACCGGGCGGGAAACGGAACGCGGTCGTGTCGGTCGCAGCGAGGCCGCGAACCTCGGCGAACGTCGCGGGCGCCAGCACGCGTTCCCAGATCGGCGAGAGGTCGCGGGCGCCCGCCTGGAAGATGCCCACCATCCTGCCGACGTCGACGTGAATGGGTTCGAGCCCCACGGTGTATTCGAACCCGAAGAGCGGGACCGCCTGCGTGTCTCGGACGTCCTTCCACGTGGAGGTGTGGGTTTCCATGAGGGCGAACACGGAACTGACGACCTGCATCAACATCGCGCTGAGGTCGACGCCGGGATCCTTGACGTCGTGGATCTTCGCCCCGAGGAAGGACTGGCAGACGTTGTAGCCGTTGGTGATCGCCGTCGTCGTCATCCAGATGTCGATCCCGAACCGGGCCACGTCGGAATGCCACACCTCGTGCTCGAGGTAGTCCGCGGCGAGGTGCCCCGAAAAGCCGAAGTCTCCCCCGATCGGCTGCCGCACCCGCTTCCCGTAGAGCGCCCGCGTCAGGGGATACACGATGCTGTTGGTGATGGTCCCGTCGTACTTGTGCCTGTGGTAGAGGGGAGCGACGAAGTCGAAGCCCTGGTGGAGGACGGGTGCGAGCAGGAGGTCGAGCCACTCGGGCGTGATGCTTCTGAGGTCGGAGTCCACGACGGCGCAGGCCCGGGCCCGGACCCCCTTGGCGACGGCGAAGACGGTGCGCAGGGCGCTGCCCTTGCCGGGGACCCCGTGGTACGGCGTGACGATCCGGTGCACGCCGCGGATGGGGTGTGCCGCGAGGATGGTGCGGTAGTCGGCCACGCTGGCCGTTCTCACGATGTCCTGGGTGCCGTCGGTCGAGCCGCCGTCGGAGTTCACGATCAGCGTGCGTTCATCCGGGAAGTATTTGGCGAACCCGGCCTGGACCGCCCGGACGACCTGCCCGATGGTGCGCGCGTTGTTGTAGCTCGGTATCCCGACGAGGATGTCGGCTTCGCCGATCTCCTTGATCTGATCGCGTACGTCGTCGGAGAGGAACGTGTCATCCATCGGTCGTGACCTGTCGTCTCGCGGTTGGCGTCTTCGCGTCCGGGTCCTGGTGGTCGCCGCCGGCCGGCGGCGGGGCGAGCTCTTCAGCGAGCAGCTCGCTGATGATGGCGGCCCATCCGCGTCCGTTCGGCAGCGGCGCCACCCGTGCGCCCGGGAAGCGGCCCACGAGATCGGGGTTGGGGCCGGCCGCGCCGGGGACGATGACGGGAACGTCGGCGCGGGCCAGCAACTCGGCGTCGTTCGGCGAGTCCCCGCACGCGACCGTGGCCCCCACCCGGTCGGGGGAGAGCTCGATCAGGCGGGGGACGGCTCCACCCTTGTCGTGAGCCCCCTGGAGGTGGAGAAAGCGGTTCCCGCGCACGACACGCAGGGGAGGCAGCGCCGGTAGCGCCGCCCGGAACACATCGTCCCACGCTGCGTCCACGACGAGGGGCAGCGTCGCCCGCCTGTCGCGGGCGGCGGCCAGCTGCACGCCGCGGAGCCCGGTCAGCGCCGTGAGCTCGGCGTCCGCGAGCTCGAGGATCGAGCGCAGGGGAGCGCCGGTCGCGGTCCGCACCAGGACCGCCACGGTAACGAGCTCCGCCAGCGGTACCGCGCCCGGCCGGAGCTCGACCGTGTCGTCCTGGTGCAGCACCCCCGCGCCGTTCTCGAAGCTCGCCGGCGCGTCGAGGCCGAGCGTCTGGACGATCGCGCGCACCTCGGATGCGGTCTTGCTGGTCAGGGGGCAGACCGGCACGGCCAACCTGGCCAGCTCGGCGAGAACGACACGAACCTCCGCGCACACGCTCCCATCAGGCTCGAGGAGCGTGCCGTCCAGGTCGGTCAGTACGGCGCGAACCCTCATGTTTCAATGACTCCTGCTAGGTCGCGAACCGCGCCAACGAGCCTGCTGCCGACCTCCGGGATCGCCGCGTGGACGCGGGCCCAGTTGGCCAGGGACGGGGTGCCCAGAGGGTCGGCGGTGAACTGATCGCACCCCTCGGCGAGCGCGCGCGAGAAGGTCGCCATCGCCTCCTCCTCGACGTGACGGTCGAACGCGAGCCCGTTGAACAGAGAGACCGCGTAATAGTCCGCGACGGCATCCTCCGCGTACCGCCGGTACGCCACGCGCATGCTCTTGAACGACCCCTCCGGGAGCACGACCCCGGCCGCGGACAGCGTCCGCAACAGGTGTTTGACGATGTCCACCGCCATGCGGTGGAGCCCCTGCGTCGGGTCGTCGGGGGAGAGAGGCTGATGCTTGTGCTCGAACCGGTCGGCCACGTCGACCTGGCAGATGCGCCGCGCCGATCGCTGACGGAGGACCTCGAAGAGCAAGCCGACCTCGAGGCCCCAGTCGCCGGGTATCCGGATCCAACGTAGGAGGTCCGCCTCGAGGGCCAACTCCCCGGCGAGCGGGTAGCGGAAGGCGGCGAGGTACGAGAGGTACGGATGGCGGCCGACGACGTCGGCGAAGGCCTGCAGCAACGGGCGCATCAACAGGCGGGTCACCCTGCCGTGGAGCCGGTCGGTGAATCGCGCGTAGTAGCCCTTGGAGAAGCTGAAGCTGAACGCGGGGTGCACGACCGGGAGGACGAGGTTGGCGAGCAGCGACCGATCGTAGTCGACGATGTCGGCGTCGTGGAGCGCGAGGGCGCGGGTCCGCCCCTCGGCCAGCACGTAGCCGATCGCCATCCACACGGCCCGGCCCTTGCCGGCCGGGATCGGGCCGACGCCCTCCTCGATCTCATCCCTGACTGCGAGCACCTCGGGTGCGTCGTTCCACAGGACCACCGTCCTCTGGCGGAGCGGTCGGAAGTACTCGAGCGCCCGCGCGTACCCCGCTGCATCGGCGCGGTCGAGCGAAATCACGACGCTGTCGAGGTACGGCACTTTGGCCAACTCCGCCACGATGCCCGCCAGCGCCGGCTGGTCCATCTCGCCGACGAGACAGGGGATCAGCAGCGCGACGGGCGACTGTGCGGTGAAACCCTTGATCTGCGCTTCGCGGGTTTCCAGATCGTGGTGCAGCATGCGTGGCAGGGTCGTGATAGGTCCACGCTGCTGAAAGTCCGTCATGAGGGCCTCCTTCGGGTCGACGGTCGCGAACTCCGTGCCGGGGGCGGGCCCGAGCTCCCGAGGCATGGGCAATCCGAGAGGCGGGGTGAGCCGGGGCGGCCGCTCGAGCGGAGCCTTCCATCCCCCGGCCGTACGGTTGCAGTGGTGCGAACCGCCGGAAGCGCACGGCGGAGGCGGACCCGGCGGGCCGCCGGGTGCGGAGGTCGGGCCGTCACGTCCCTGCGCGGCTGCGCACGACGCTGGATCTGTGGCGGTCTGGCGGCCATGGTCCCAGCCTTCCCTCGCCCGACGGCAGAAGCGTCGCGCTCGCCGGTGGCGTGCCGGATGGCGGCCCGACCATCCGGTGGGGGAACCTGGGGTGGCACCATGCCTCCCCACCCTTGGCCACGCCGCGGCGTGTCCTGCGAGCCGAGACGTGTCTTCAAAGCCATGATAGACCACGCATTGCACCGACGCCACGGCCGGGTCGCGTCCGGCGCCCGCCACCGGGGTACCCGCGATGCGAGCTTCCGAGCGCCCGGGGACCGGTGCCTTCCCGCCCTTGCCGGCGGTCCCGTCGGGCCGGCCTCTCTTGCGGAGGAGGTGCCCGTCGGCCTCCGTATCCCGCCCGTGGCGCCGCTCACCGCGGCCGCCATCGCCCCGGCTCCGGTGGCCGAGTGCTCCCGGCCCGGGGGTTCGCCGGGGTCGCGCCCCACTTCGGCGTCCTGGCGTTTCTGCTGATCCCGGCGACGAACCCGATGCCGGTGGGTGGGGCGCGACGCGCGGCCGGTGAGTCCGCTACGGCCGCCTGAGCGTGCCGTCCCTGACGACGACGCGGCCGGCCTTGACGACGTGGCGCACGAGGTTGACGCCGAAGTGGTAGACGAGATGCTTCGGCGACGGGGCGTCGAGCACGATGAGGTCGGCCTGCTTCCCCTCCTCGATGCTGCCCACGCGCTCGGCGCGCCCGAGCGCGGCCGCGGCGTTGAGCGTGGC
This sequence comes from Acidobacteriota bacterium, assembly GCA_021818005.1. GTDB lineage: Bacteria > Acidobacteriota > Thermoanaerobaculia > Thermoanaerobaculales > Thermoanaerobaculaceae > RBG-13-68-16. The sequence goes on from JAKAFI010000126.1 coordinate 5,432, forward strand.
GGCGACGATCGCCTCCTCCGAGGTGAGCCCGGCGCCGAGACAGGCGAGGGCGATCACCGCCGGCATCGACTCGGTGTGCGACGAGCCGGGGTTGCAGTCGGTGGCCACCGCCACCGGGACGCCGGCGTCCACCAGCGAGCGCACCGGGGCGAAGCGGTCGCGCAGGAAGAACGAGACGCCGGGCAGCACGATCGCGACCACGCCGCGCGCGGCCATGGCCGCGATCCCGGCGGCCGAGGCGTGCAGCAGGTGCGCGGCGGCGGCCGCGCCGAGCTCGGCAGCGAGCGCGGCGCCGCCGAGGTCGCAGAGCTCGTCGGCGTGCAGGTGGATCCGCCAGCGGTGGCGGCCGGCGTCGGCGAGCAGACGCCGCGTCTGCTCCGTGGTGAAGACGCCGCGCTCGCAGAACACGTCCACCTGCTCGGCGAGACCCTCGGCGGCGATCGCCGGGTAGATCTCCGAGACGACCACGTCGATGTACCTCTCGGGGTCGTGCCGCCACTCGGGCGGCACCTCGTGCCCCGGCATCGCGGTCGGCACGACCTCGACCGGGTGGCGGCGGGCGGCCTCGCGGAGGACGCGCAGCTGCTTAAGCTCTCCGTCGAGGTCGAGGCCGTACCCCGACTTCGCCTCCGTTGTCGTGGTCCCGCCGGCGAGCTGGAGGTCGAGGCGGCGCAGCGTGAGCGCGAGCAGCTCGGCGAACGACGCCTGCCGCGTCGCCGCCACGGTGGCGACGATGCCGCCGCCGGACGCCGCGATCGCGGCGTAGCTCTCCCCCGCGAGGCGGCGGTCGAACTCGCCCTCGCGGAAGCCGGCGAACGGCAGGTGGGTGTGCGGGTCGACAAAGCCGGGGAGCACGGTGCCGCCGCCGGCGTCGAGAGTCTCGTCGGCAGCCGGGAAGCGCCGGTCGTGCTCGCGCCGCTCGCCGACGAAGGCGATATCCGGCCCCTCGCAACGCACCACCGCGCCGGGGAAGAGCTCGAGCGCGCCCTGGCGGGTGCCGGCGAGCGGCCGCGGCCCGCGCGCGGTTGCGACCACGGCGGCGCCCTCGACGAGCAGGCTCACGAGCGATCCTCCCCCCCGGCGCCGGCGGCGCTCTCCCGCGGGTCGCTCAGCGCTCGCCCCGGGCGTCGCCGGGGCGGCGTCGGAGGAAGCTGACGGTCGGCGCCTCGTTCTCGCGCTGTTCGGCCGCGTCGTCGTCGCGCGCCGCTCCCCCGAGCACCTCGACGAGGCGCTTGAGGTCGGCGCGCGCCGCGCGGCGGCGGCCGCGGAGCTGGTTGATCACGAGCTCGATGTTCTCCGCGCGGCGGGCCGCGTCGTCCACCATCCGCTCGGAGAGCGACTCGGCGTCGGCGATGATCCGCTGCGCCTCCGCCTCGGCGCGCGCGATCGTGGCCTCGGCCGTGCGCTGCGCCGCCACCAGCGCCTCGTTCACCGCGTCGGCGCGCCGGCGGTACTCGTCGGCCTCCTGCGTCAGGCGCGCGAGCTGCGCGCGCAGCTCGCCGCGGTTGCGCGCCTCATCCTCGAGCTGTTCGGCGAGCTCGCCGAGGAACTCCCGCACCGCGTCGGCGTCCAGCCCGCGCAGGCGCCGCGCGAACGTGGCACGCTGGATCTCGAGTGGCGTCAACCGGCTCATCGCACCGCCTCCCCCATCAATTCAGCTTACTCCAGCTCCCGCGACCGGCGGTGACGCGCCTCACGCGGGCCGGCGCTCGCCGAACAGGATGCGGCCCAGCCTGACCGTGGTCGCGCCTTCCTCGACGGCGACCTCGAAGTCCTCGCTCATCCCCATCGAGAGCTCGAGCGGGCCGGTGCCGAGGCGCACGGCGAGGTCGGCGGCGATCCCGCGCAGCGCCGCGAAGTGCGGCCGCGACCGGCGCGGATCCGGGTCGTACGGCGGCACCGTCATCACCCCGGTCAGGCGCAGGTGCCGGCAGCGGCGGCCGACGTGATCGGCCAGCGCGGCCGCCTCTGCGGGGGCGACGCCGCTCTTGGCCTCCTCGCCGCCGACGTTGACCTCGAGGAAGACCGGGAGGACGCGATCGCCCCCTGTGAGCAGGCTCTCGAGCCGGTCCGCGATCTCGACGCGGTGGATCGTCTCGATCAGGTCGAACAGTGCGAGCGCCGCCGCGGCTTTGTTGCGCTGCAGCGGACCGATCAGGTGCCACGGCGTCGCGCCCGAGACCAGCGGCCGCTTCGCCGCGGCCTCCTGGACCCGGTTCTCCCCGATCGCGTCGACCCCGGCCGCGATCACTTCGGCTACGGTCTCGACCGGCTGCGTCTTGCTCACCCCGACGATGCGCACCGAGCCCGGGTCGCGCCCGGCGCGGGCGCACGCGGCCGCAATCCGCTCCCGCACCGCCGCCAGGTTTTCCGCAACGCTCACGCTCTCGCCTCTCGGACCCCGGACCCCGAACCCCGGACCCCGGTCTTCACACCCCCTCCGGCCGCGGCAGCGTCGAGGAGCGCTCGTCGATGGCGCGGTTGGCGAGCGCGTCGGCGGCGCGGTTGACCTCGCGCCGCACGTGCACGATCGCGAACGAGCGGAAACCGGCGGCGAGGGTGCGCGCGCGCAGCCACAGCGGTTTCAGGTGCGCCGCCTTGACCCGGTAGCCGCCGTTCATCTGCTCGACGAGGAGCTGCGAGTCGGAACGCACACGCACGGCGGCGACGCCGAGCGCGCGGGCGCGTTCGAGAGCGGCGAGCAGCGCGGCGTATTCGGCCACGTTGTTGGTCGCGACGCCGAGGTAGACGCGGTGCTCCTCGCGCCGGTCCTCGAGTTCCAAGACAATGCCGCACCCGGCCTCGCCGGGGTTGCCGCGCGAGCCACCGTCGATCGCGACCGCGGCGGCCAGGGGGGCGCTCATACGGGCGGCTGGAACTGCTCCGGGTCGTAGAGCAACCGGCGGCAATGGTCGCAGAACTGCAGCTCCTCGGCCTGCCGCACGAGCTGCACCAGCGACGGGCGCAGGTC